>NZ_JBFOEF010000006.1:0-216741 GCF_040886645.1 Enterococcus sp. GC34 | reverse complement strand
TGTCCATTGTCGCACGCTTTCTTTTATTATTTTTGTTCTGTATAACCTTGTGACTCCACCAATTCTTGGCTTTTCTTCATGCTAATTCCCTTAGAAGAATCTCCATCAATCTGGATACCATCTACTTTTTTGGCTTTATCATAATCAAGTTTTTCATAATTAATCGTCAATTTTTCGATGGCTTGTTTGTCCTCATAGGTCAGTTTGTAATTAAGCCCTTTGATGTCCTCATATTGTTTAGAAACGGGTTCCAACGCTGTTTTTGCCTCTTCTTTTGTAATCCCCAATTTGTCATAAGAAACAATGTTTTTAGCCGTTTGCGTTAAGACTTTATCTCCTTGGTACGTATAGGTTAAGGTGGAATCAATCCCATCTTGTGGCGAACCTACAAAGGTTTTTGTCTCTATTTTTGAACCGCAACTTGCAAGAAAGAATACCCCAATAAAAATTAAAAATACACGTAAAAACTTTTTCATTTCTAGATAACCTCCTTTAGCTGTTTATTCTTGACTGTAACATAACACGGCAAATAATTACTGTTAAGTAGAAAGCTTGTGAGAAGTCCAGCAAATAAAACTAAATAAAAAAACTTGCCTCTTCATTTTTATGAGAAGAGGCAAGTTTTTTTATTTAGTAATATCACTTAAATCTGGTTGTGAGTGAGCCAACCGACTGGCAGCCGCAGCCGCAATTGCGCCCACGATATCATCCAAGAATGTGTGGACATGTTCGCCATCATGCGCATTTAACTCTTTTAAAATTCCTGGTTTTACCTTGTCGATATACCCATAGTTCGTAAAACCGATAGATCCATAAACATTTACAATGGAGAGCGCCATAATTTCATCAATGCCATAAAGCCCTTCATCTTCCGTTAAAATTTCTTGTAACGGTGAGAGTAGCTTGTTTTCTTCTGCCAGAATATCCAGTTGGACACCTGTAATGATCGCGTTGTGTACTTCACGCTTTGTTAACACGGCATCAACACTTTCTAAACAAGTATCTAATGTTAAATTGTCAATATAATCTTTTTGTAAAAATAACACAAGTTCAGCTAAATCATTCATTGTTACGCCACGTTCTTGCAATAAACGACGTGCGCTATTTTCTAACGTATCTCCTTGGATTACCATTTTTTGTCCTCCTAATTTCTGCTTTAGTTGAAGTTCTTCTTTCATGGTACCAAAAAGAACGATAAAGGGGAATTAGAATCTATTTTGGTAGAGAATAATTTAGTTGAAGTGTTATTTTTAGTTAAAAATTACTAAGCGTTCGGTTGTAACGATGCCATCACTTGTTTTAATTGTGTCACTGATTTTTGGAAGAGTTCTTTTTCAGAAGCATTTAGATTCAATTCAATAATGTCAGTCACGCCTTGATTGCCAACGACAGCAGGAATCCCTGTAAATACATCTTGTTGTCCATATTGCCCATCTAAGTAAGCTGAGACAGGTAAAATAGCTTGTTCATTATTTAAAATGGCTTTAACAATGCGTGCAGTACTCATACCAATCCCATAATAGGTCGCTTGTTTGCGATCGATAATTTCATAAGCTGTATTTTTCACTTTATCAGAAATGATTGGTAAATCGTCACTAGTTAAGCGCTCTGTCGTATCCACAATTTCTAAAATAGGTTTTGTTCCAATCATGGTATGAGACCAGACAGCCACTTCAGAATCCCCGTGTTCGCCAATAATATAGCCGTGAACATTGCGTGGATCAATCGCTAAACGTTGAGACAGTTCTTTGCGGAAACGAGTTGTGTCCAAAGTTGTACCAGTTCCAATTACTCTTGAAACAGGTAAACCAGAAGCTTGCCAAGCCACATAAGTCAGTACATCGACAGGATTTGAGGCAATCACTAAAATTCCATCAAAACCAGATTTCATGATATTGTTAACAATTGTTTTCATAATTTCTGCATTGATTGAAACCAAATCTAGACGACTTTGCCCAGGTTTTTGATTAGCGCCAGCTGTAATCACGACGATATCGGCATCTTGGCAGTCTTGATAGTCGCCAGCCCAGACGTTTACATTTTCTTGACCCCAAGACACACCATCTAATAAGTCAATTGCTTCGCCTTCAGATTTGGCTTTGTCAATATCAACTAAGATTAATTCATTCGCAATCCCTTGGTTGATCATGGAATAGGCAATACTTGTGCCAACAAAACCAGTACCAATAATTGCGACTTTTTTGTTAAATACTTTCATCGTTCATCTCTTCTTTCTGTAATATTTCTTTCTTAGTGAATTATATCACGAACTTTTTAGGTGTGGTTATACCAATCTGTAATAGTCTTTATTAACAATTTAAATAAGGGAAGCGTGCTTTTTTTGTTATGATAAGAGTAGGAAAATAGAGGAGATAAGGAGGCAAAATGACAACGACAACAGTGTATTATGCAAGCAATAATGAAAAACAGCCGAACTGTTTTCAACTAGTTATCGGTAGCTGTAGCTATGAACTTCCAAAAATAGAAATCTACGAAATCCTGGAATGTGTCGCTTCAGCATATGGCTATCAAAAAGAACCATTCATTGAAGAACAAACAGAATGTTTTGTTAAAGGCAACCGTTGTATACATGTTTCCCAACAAGCGACGACGTTGACTTTTGTTGTGAATGATCTGCGTTTAGTAATGGAAAAACAATGCCGGAATCACGAAGAAGTCTTTCAAGAAGTCAATCATATTTTATTGAATATTTTTGAGGAGACCCCTTGTGTTTTTCTCGAAAAGTAGGAAAGAAGGATTAAGATGAAACAGGTGAAAATAACAACTACCTCAGACTTGATTAATGGCGGCTGCAATGCCTGTCCGAATGTGAAGTGTACGAATTATCTTGTTCATGTAGAAGATGAAACAATTGCGTTAGAAACGCTAACCGTTGCAGATTTAGTAACTTTATTAGCACTCAAAGAAGGGTTTCGTCAAAAATTAGTTATGGAAATGTTCGAAGAATATACGGTGTTTGAAAGGGAAACTCATCAAGTTGTATTCAAGGAAGAGGAAACGAGAATTCTTTTTCAATCAAAAAAACAGACCATTCAAAGCACTCTTTTGTCTAAAGAGCCACAACAAGTGTTCCAAGAAACCCAGCAAATTTTACACCAACTATTTGAGTTAGAACCTTTTGAATTTGAATTGGTAGAGGAAACTGATGAATAAAAAACAGGAAAACGATTTAGCGAAAGCTAAGTCGTTCTCCTGTTTTTTAGGTTTGTCGTTCACGAATTTTTTCAACGATTCGGTTATAAACTTCAGAGAAGGAAGTATTGGCATGGTGATCGGTCTGGACAATGAAAATTTTTCGAGAAGCAAAGGACTGATCAATTGGTTGCCAAGGGATCTCATCGGAAATAGATAATCGAGAAACAATTGATTGCCCAATGTTATTTTTTAGCAATTGTAACAGGACTTCGTTGTTGTTTAATTCGATAATTGGTAAGTTGATGCTGTGTTCGTTGAGATAAAGCTCATTGAAAAAACGTAAGCCAGAGTTCTTTTCTCTTAAGAGCCAAAATTTTGAAGCGGCATCTCCTGCTAGAACTAGTTGGTCTTCATAAACAATTTCTTTGTGTAGATTTTTGGTTTCAATGGGTTTTTCAATTAGCCCAATGTGGGCATGATTATTTTGAACCATATCCACGACTTCGTTTGAATTCATCAGTTGAATCGAAAAGTTGATGAGTGGAAAAGCGGTAACCAAACTCTCCATAATATCTGGCAGTAAATAAATAGCAACTGTATTTGAAGAGGCTATAATGCAGTCTTCTTTAAAGTTCTCTTTTTCTGCAGCTTGCGCAAAAGAAGTGGTTAAGCTTTCAATAATCGAGAGCATTTTTGGATATAAAAAATCAGCTTCTTTGGTAGGAATAACCGATTGTTTTCCATTACGATAGAACAGCTTGATCGAAAAGTGTTGCTCTAATTTCTTGATTTGCAAAGAAACAGTTGGCTGAGAAATATACAATTGTTTGGCCGCCGCACTAAAATTTTTGGTTTCATACACAGCAATAAATGTTTTGATCCATTCGAACATAAAATCGCCTCTTTCTATTTACTATCTTAATAGTTGGTATTGCAAATATTTATTTTACAAATATAAATATTTCATTTAGTATAATAACATACTTTTGATTAATATCAATAATAATAAATAAAGACGGAGTGTGACTACATAATGGTAGAAAGTGCGAAAAAATTCTTGCGGAAAGTCCCGATTCCCATTTGCGGACTAATTTTAGGGATGGTTTCTTTGGGGAATTTACTTTATTCCTTGGGATATGCAACAATTGGGACCATTTATTGTGTACTTGGCAGTCTCTTAATGATTTTAGTTATTTTAAAAATTATTTTTACAATGAAACATGCATTAAGCACCTTAGATGATCCAATTATTGCTTCGGTATCACCAACATTTACAATGGCTTTAATGGTTATCTGTGTTTTCTTAGATCGGATATTTACCAATGCTGCTTGGATTAACGTGTTGTGGATTGGCGCAGTGATTTTACATTTTATTTTAATGATTTATTTTGTAGCGGTGCATATTTTTCCAACAAAAATCGAACTGGAACATATTTATCCAAGCTGGTTTATTACGTTTGTCGGCATTGGCGTTATTCCTAATACTTCTCAATTGTTTATCAATGAGTTGGGAAAAATTGTTTTTTGGGTAGCGTTGTTCTTTTATTTACTCTTGTTACCAATTTTAATCAAGAGAATTACGAAGTCGAAAGAAATGCCTGAATCGACCATTCCTTTATTGACGATTATGACAGCGCCAGGTTCGTTATGTTTAGCTGGCTATATTTCAATGGGTGGTCATTTGTATATGCCATTAGTTGTTTTCTTGCTAATTTTATCTCAATGTATTTATGGGATTGTAGTAGTGAATCTATATAAAATTATGCAAGTGACATTCTATCCAAGTTATGCTGCCTTTACATTCCCATTAGTGATTTCTGCGACAGCATTAGTCAAAGTTAAACCTTTATTTGCAGAAAAGGTAGGTCTAACGAGTCTGTTAAATATTTTGTCTACTTTTGAACTGTTATTAGCTGTGGCTATTGTAAGTTATGTGTTCATTCGATATTGCATTTTTTTATTCCAAAGAGAAAATAACACGAAAAAAGTGGAATTAAATTAAAAAAAAGAGAGGAAGCAAAGAGGTGAAGAAACTATTAATTACTGGAGGAGCTGGCTTTATTGGTTCTAATTTGGCTAATTTTTATAGTCAACAGTATCAAGTTTTTGTGATTGATGATTTGTCCATGGGGCGAGTGTCAAATTTGCAACAAACTGAGCAGTTGGTTTTTATTAAAGGAAGTGTGACGGATCAGCGATTATTGGACGAAGTACTTTCAAAGCATTCGTTTGAGTATATCTTTCATCTTGCGGCCGTGGCAAGCGTGGCAAGTTCTGTGGCACAGCCTCTAGAGACCCACGAGGTCAATTTTTTAAGTGTATTGAAAATACTGGAATCAATAAAAAAATATCAAAAAAAGCTCAAACGTTTTGTTTTTGCTTCGTCAGCAGCCGTTTACGGTGCAGAGCCAACGTTGCCTAAAAGAGAAACTTCGGTGATTTGCCCTTTGAGTCCCTATGCTATTGATAAGTTTGCTGCTGAACGTTATGTTCTCAATGAATACCATTTACATGGGGTACCTACAAGCGCAGTTCGCTTCTTTAACGTCTATGGTCCCAATCAAAATCCTGCTTCACCCTATTCTGGTGTCCTGTCCATTTTGATGGATCGTTATATCCAATTAGAGCAAGGGCAAGCGAGCCAATTTCAAATATTTGGAGATGGTCAGCAAACACGTGACTTTATCTACATTGATGATGTCCTAACTGCATTAAATTTAGTAGCAACCAAAAGTGAAGCGTTGGGACATGTTTATAATGTGGGTACCGAAGTTGCCATTTCCCTTAATCAATTAATTGAAGAAATGAACCAATTAGTGGGACTTTCTTTGCCAGTTTCTTATCAAAAGGAACGAGATGGCGATATAAAATATTCTCTTTCAGATAGTTCTGCTTTGAAAGGCTTAGGTTTTTCGCCCGTTTATTCAATTCGAGAAGGACTTCAAAAATATCTTAAGTTTACCCATAATACCCAAAATAGATAAAAAAAGAGCCTGGGACAAAAATCACTTTGGATTTTTGTCCCAGGCTTAAAAATTGATAAACGGCGGGAACAGAAGCAACTCCTTCGGAAATAAGCCGAAATTCTCCAAAAATTATAGAACAATTTTCGGAAATTCCTTCTTATTTCTCGGAGTTAAACACTTCTGTCCCGACCTCTTTTTTGTGCAAATGTTTCGCCCCAATGGCAAAGTGAAGAGAGGGCATCGTAAAGAGCATATCCTTCCGGAGTGAGCGTATATTCCACACGCGGGGGCAGTTCGTTAAAGGATTTTCGATGGACTAGGCCATCTTTTTCCATTTCTCTCAAGCGATCTGTCAGGACACGCTGAGTGATTCCGTCGAGCGCACGCATTAATTCACCGTTGCGCTTGGTTCCTTGGAATAATTCATCCATTAATGATAATTTCCATTTGCCATTAATGGTGGAAAGGGCTAAGTTGATACTGGTTTGTTTATCAGTTGTCATAGTTTCTCCTTGTGACACGTAATGGTTACTTTTTTCTTCCTAGGTGAATAAAAAGTGCGTACTTTTTTTCTCCATCATAGTGAGTAATAATAACTATGTCAAGTAAGGCAAGAGGAAGGAAGAAGAAATATGATGTATCAAGATGTTGTTCGCAGCCGCCGCTCAGTTCGGGATTTTATGCCAGATGTTGAGATTCCTAAAGAGGAATTAATGGCTATAATTGAGGAAGCGATGTTCGCGCCAAATAGTACCAATTTAAATTCATGGCGTTTTTTAATTGTCACAGAAAAAGAACAAAAAGAGGCCCTTTACGAAGTTTCGATGCAACAACCAGCAGTTAAAGGGGCAGCGGCGGTGATTATTTTATTAGGCGATTTGACTGCTTATACAGTGGCCAATGCAGATGAAATCAGTGCTAAAGCTGTCGCACAAGGAACGATGACGGAAGAAATTCGTCAAGGAATTAATGAAAATGTTTCTTGGTACTATGATGTTAGCGAAGAACAAAAAAGAGAGTGGCTAATGTTAGACCAAGGCTTAGTTGCGATGCAGCTGATGCTTTCTGCAAAAGATCGAGGCTATGATACTGTGGCGATGTCTGGTTTTGAAACAGAAGCGGTTCGCAAGTTATTTAATATTGAGGATCATTTAGTGAACGGACTGATTATTCCGATTGGCAAAGCTCAAACACCCGGCTTTGAAACAGTCCGACGAGATGTTTCAGAAGTAGTAACTTGGTTAGACTAAAAAGCTAAACAGTTCTGTAATTGCTGTTTATTAGATTTTGAGCGTGGAACAAACATCCAAAGTGATTGTTGTCCCACGTTCGTTTTTTTGTTGATCATCCGCTTTTGAGAATGGCCAGAGAAGACGTTTAGTGAACCAATTTTGAAAGAAAGTGATACACTAGAAGAAAAAGAAGTGGGGCGACCTTATGCGTTATGTCATAATGCAGTCACGAGATATTCGTGAAAATTTAGCAACGGAAGATTATCTATTAAACACTCTCTCTTTTGAAGAGCCCTTAGTGTTGTTCTATATTCAGGAACCCTGTGTTATTTTAGGCCGAAATCAAAATGCTTATGAAGAAATTGACTTAGCTTATGCTAGAGAGAAGGGAATCGTTATTACTCGCCGTTTATCGGGCGGTGGTGCTGTTTATGATGATCTTGGGAATGTCAGCTTTAGTTTTGTTGTTCAGGAAGGACATCAAGCTTTTGGGGATTTTAAAGCGTTCACTAAACCAATTATTGAAGCATTACATAAAATGGGCGCAACGGGGGCCGAGATTAGCGGTCGCAATGATTTATTAATTGATGGGAAAAAATTTTCTGGCAATGCCATGTATACAAAAAAGGGGAAGATGTATACTCATGGTACCTTGATGTATGATGTTGATTTGGCAGAAGTTCAACGTGTTTTAACTGTTTCTAAGAAAAAAATTGAATCAAAAGGGACAAAATCTGTTCGGGGACGCGTAACCAATTTACGGCCGTACTTAGACGAAAAATATCAACAATTAACCATTGAGGAATTTCGCAATCGTTTACTGATGGAGCTCTTTGATGTCGAATCTTTAACTGAAATTGCGGAGAAAGAATATGTCCTAACCAAAGCAGATCAACAGGAAATTAGGAAATTGGTCGCTGAAGTGTATGGCAATGAAGCTTGGATTTTTGGTGAAGCGCCTAAATTTACGATCAAAAAAGAAGAAAAGTTTAAAGGCGGCATCGTGGATGCACGTTTGACTGTTGAAAAAGGTAAAATAATTGAGTTAACGATTTATGGTGATTACTTTGCCAAAAAAGAAACAGCGGAAATCGTTGCAGCTTTATTAGGTGTGGACTATCAGTATTCATCAATTTGGCAAGCATTAGCAGCGTTTAACTTTGAAGACTACTTTGTAAATATCACCAAAGAAGAATTTGTTCATTTATTGGTGGATTAATAAACGTGCTGGGACAAAAGTTAAAGAATCTTTTGTCCCAGCACGTTTATTTAATGATGGTTGGCTCTTGCTAGAAAAATTTTCCATGAACGTCCCAATTGCCAGTATCTTTGGCTTTTTTCAATGTTTGCATTCGACGGAAGCCAACAGGATGATCGGATAAGAAGTTACTCAATTTAAGCCAGATGGTATCATCATGTAAATCAATACTGTGAAAGTATTCTTCTAAATCCACACGACTGCCCATGTATTTTCCTGAAAATAAATAAATCATGCTTAAAGCACCTTCTTCTGCGTAGTATAAACCTGCGCGATCAGCGGTATATTCTTGCGTTCTTGTAAAACTTTTATCTAACGCAACTGGTTTCAAAATAATGGATAACATTAGTCGCCATAAATTAGTGTGCCCACATTTATGGTGTCCTAGCTCGTGTGCCAAAATAAAGCGAATCAGCGAAAAATCGCCTGTATTGTACGCGATATCCAACAAATCACTGTGAATGACAACATAGCGTCTGTGTAAAGAGCATTTTGCCGCAAAAGCGTTTAAGACACCATTCCCGTTGATTAAATAAAGACGTGGCATCCTTAATTTTTTAGTGCCAAAGCCCATTTCTTTTGCCAAATCAATATACAAAGAATAAATTTCTGGTAACTGACTTTCTGTAATTTCCACTCCGTTAGAAGCAGTATCCATGTACATATAACGAATGGTAAAAAAAGCAATGACTGGCGCAATTGGTGCAATTAAGACAATTAACAACCAGTCAGGAATCGGCAAATCACTCAATATCAATAAGGCAACTAACCCCAATGCGAAAAACAATAAAACAAAACCAATAATAATCATTGGTACTTCAAAACGATAACGTAACTTAGCAACAGAAATTTCTTTCTTTTTTCCTGCGGTTGACACATAAACATTCCTCCCCAAACATTTCCCAAACACTTTTTCAAATAAAATGACTTATCTGTTACTTCTAATATACCATTGGTTAATCGATAATGACAATGGTGGGAACTTGAATAAAGGTAATTATATCAAGTGATTAATGAAAGGGACTCGTTGTACGCAGGGAATTGGTCTATCTTGATTAAATAAAATTTTAATAATCTAACTGTTTTAGACGTAATAAAGTAGTTTCTGGAGTTAATTTTTTAATAACATACAAACGCAAAATCGCATGTTCAATTTTTTGTTCTTCTGGCGATAGCTCCGAATTTATATAGGATAACTTCTCGATTAAATAGGTTAAAAATGAGCCAGCGCCTTGGCTGCCCACTAAAAAGCCCATTTCTTCCGTTTCGGTTAATTGTTGTTTTTTTAAGTGGTATATTTCTTGTGCAAGTGCCCCCGAGATAATGATTTCATCTGTTTGCTTGTTCAAATTTGTTAGTAAGTCGCTTTTTGTTGCTACTGTAACAGTTTCCATTGCACTCATCCTTTGCTTTTATATGATACATCTAGTATAACATGGTCTCACTTTTTTTTATTTTTCCTCTTGCTCTGGTACGCGTTTCATAAGGTAAGCTATGTGTATCAAAATATTGGAGGGCATGAAAATGAATGTTATAGTGGAGATAAGCGATAGACTTGGTATGGATTACTATTTTGTCTCGGTGACTACGACGGCCAAAAGTCTGCAGTTAGATAGTCCCAAAAAATACTATAAGATTTGGCATCAAGAAATTCCGTACCATCAGATAACGGAGTGGCACTTGACACAGCAGGAGGATATTCAGGAAATTTCTTTTGCTTGGCAGGAGACCTTTTATCGTTTTGTTGATTACGGGACAGGGATTGTGCCTTATTTAACTCAATTTTGTAAAGTAATGAGGTGAAAGTATGACAACAATTCGAGAAATTGCGCGCCTTTCAGGATCTTCAGTTACGACTGTTTCGCGTGTGATTAATCATCATCCTTATGTTTCTGAGGAAAAGCGACTGAAAATCCAAGCAATTATCGATGAGTTGGGTTATAAGCCCAATATATTAGCGAGAAATCTTAGCTTTGGGAAAAGTAACACATTAGGTGTCATGGTTCCTTATACGAATCAACCTTATTTTGATGCTATTTTAAGTGGCATTATCCACCAAGCATTTCAGCAAGGGATGATGGTCAGTTTATTACCAACGGATTATGATAAAGAAGTTGAAAAAAGTTACTTGGAAAAAATGGCTACGGGTGCGTTTGATGGCATGATTGTTTTGTCAAAGGCAAATCCTTTAAGTGTGTTTGCTCCGTATAAAGAGCAAGTTGTTTTTTGTGAAAAAATAGAAGACCCTAGTTATGCTAGTATCTATATCGATCGTTTAACCGTTTATCGGCGGGTCTTTCAAGCGTTGAAACAACAAGGATGTAGTGAAGTGGCAATTACGATTAACCGTGCACCAGAAAAAAGTACAAGCGCACGCTATTTAGTTGACGCATATCAGGAAATTTATGGAGTGATTCCTGAAAATCGGTTATTTAAGGACTGTTTAACCTATGAAGATGGGTGTGAAGTAGGACGACACTGTGGGCAAGATCCAACGCTCCAAGCGGTTGTGACCAACGGTGATGAAATTGCTGCAGGGATTCAAGCCGTTATTGAAAGACCACTCTTTTTAGTGGGACAGGAGCAAACTTTATTAAGTGAAATTTTAAATTTTTCAACAATCTGTCATCCATTAATGGAGTTAGGGGAAAAAGCCACACACTTATTTCAAGAAAAACGGCCGAAAACGATTCAATTGACTTCTACATTTATTAATCGACAACCAGATTTCTCTTTTTCTTAGAAAAAAGCTGGTTGTTTTTTCTTTGGTAGAATAAGGTTTTTCACTAAAAAATAAAAAAACTTACAAAAAGTAAGACAAAAAGCTTTACTTACTTTTAGTAAGGTAGTATAGTAAGCATGTAAACAAAATTAAATGAATTTACTGAGGAAATTCGAAAGGATGAACATATTATGTCAAAATTTACTGAAATGATGAAAAACCGTCGTTCAATCTATGCTTTAGGAGAAAACTTACCAATTTCAAAAGAAGAAGTAACTGCTTTAGTAAAAGAAGTTGTTAGAGAAAGTCCAACAGCTTTTAACTCTCAAACACAACGCGTTGTGTTCTTATTCGGCGATGCTCACAAAAAATTATGGGCAATGACTGAAGATGCCTTAAAACCATTAACTCCAGCAGAAGCATTTCCAAACACACAAGCTAAATTACAAGGTTTTGCAGCTGGTGCGGGCACAATTTTATTCTTTGAAGATACAGATATCGTGAAAAACTTACAAGATAGCTTCCCATTATATGCGGATAACTTCCCTGTTTGGTCTGAACAAGCAACTGGTTTAACACAAGCGAACGTTTGGACTGCCTTAGCGCAAGAAAATATCGGCGCAAACTTACAACACTACAACCCAGTCATTGACGAAGCGGTTGCTGCAGAATGGTCAATTCCTGCAAACTGGAATTTACGTGCACAAATGGTTATTGGTTCCATTGAAGCGCCAGCTGGCGAAAAAGAATACATGGAAGATAGTGCTCGTTTTAAAGAATTCAACTAAATCATTGCTTTAGTAAAACGAAGAGGAGAGGAGTGAAAGCAAATGGTTCAAGCATTACCAAGTAATATTGGGATTCAACAAGTCACTTTGAAAGTGGTTGATTTAGATAAAATGGTAAACTTTTATACGAAAACAATTGGCTTAAAACTTTTAAAACAAGGAGAGGGACGTGCTTGGCTAGCGCCACAAGGCACCAACGATGCAATTCTTGTCTTAAAAGAACTAACAGCTGGGGAAGAAAATCAGGGTACCACTGGCTTGTACCATATTGCTTTCCTACTACCAACCCGCAAAGATTTAGGCAATATGTTGCTGTGGCTTTTGCAGGAAAATGTGCAAATTGGCGCAGCAGATCATGGCTATAGTGAAGCCCTTTACTTAAGTGATCCAGAAAATAATGGCATCGAAATTTATTGGGATAAACCAGAAGAAGTCTGGGATATTCGTCCAAATGGTGAAATTATCGGTGTGACAGAAGAATTAGACGGTGATAGTTTAGCTGCAGAAGCTGACGGTCACTGGCTAGGAATTTCCGAAGGTTCTAAAATTGGGCACATTCATTTGAAAGTGGCCGATTTAGATGCCACTGAAACGTTCTATAAAAACTTAGGGTTTGGCTTAAAGTCTAACTTTGGTCAACAAGCGAAGTTTTTTGCAGCGGGTCAGTATCATCATCATATTGGGACAAATACATGGAGCGGCAAACAGCTGCCAACGATTCAAGAAAATCAATTTGGCTTAGAAAATTACACCTTCCGTTTACCAACTGCGGCAGATTTAGAGATCGTCCAAGCCAATGCGGAAGAAGCAAAGTTACATTTTATTGCCAAAGATCATTTGCTTGCGTTAGAAGATCCTAGCGGCATGATTATTCAATTTACCTATTAAAACCACTCTCAAACTAGCCCTTCGTTAGAAAATGAAGGACTAGTTTTTTTTGTCTTTTTTTGCATTATTTTGCATTTGTTTGCAAAACAATGCAAAAGGTGCTATCTTTACTTAGAAGAGGTGAGGAAGCATGTTGATTGAAGAACGTTTAGCCAAGATTCAAAAAATAGTGAATGAACAAAAAAGTATTTCCATGGAAGCGTTAGCGGAGCAAGTCTCCGTTTCAAAAGATACTATTCGACGAGATTTAATTCGTTTAGAAAAGGAAGGACATTTAAAGAGAACGCATGGTGGCGCTATCTCAGTGCAGTCTGAAGCAACTATTTACGATTATGCTCAACGAATAATGAAGCATCCAGAGAAAAAACAAGCGATTGCCCAAAAAGTTTGGGCAAATATTCCCAAACAAGCGTCCATTTTTTTTGATTCATCAACCACGGTGGAAGCAGCTATTCGAGCGATGGAAAATAGTCCGATTCACGCGATCACGAACTCTCTCAGTCATGCGCTACTTCTAGCGCAAATGGATCAAACAAAAATTACAGTATTACCTGGGCAACTGCATAAACAACAACTCTTTTTGTTTGGGGCAGAAACAGTCGCTAAGGTTGGGGAATTTGCCCCCGACTATACATTATTAGGTGTGTTTGCGTTATCTGAACAAGGATTATTTATTCACACAGAAGAAGAAGGTCAAGTCAAACGGCGAATGATTCAACAAGGCAAACAAGTCATTGCCTTAGCAGACCAAACGAAATTAAACAAAACGGGTTTATTTAAAATTTGCGAATTAACAGAAATTGATTGTTTAGTGACAGATACACAACCTGATGAAAAATTCTGTGAGCAGTTAGCACAAGCAGGCGTAACGTTGATTGTCGCAGATGAATAATGGAGGATAATAATGAAGCGAAAAATTAATTATACACATATTGCTGAACCTACTGTTTTTGAGAATGTTTTTCCAACGTATTTGACGAATGAAACGATGATGGCGCGTAAGCAGAAAGTATTACAACGAATGGAAACAGAAAAATTCGATCAATTGGTCTTCTATGCAGACAAAGAGCATGGCAGTAATTTTGAATACTTAACTGGCTTTATTCCAAGGTTTGAAGAAGGACTTCTTGTGTTAAATAAGGATGGTATGGCGACACTTATTTTAGGTAATGAAAATTTAAAACTGTGCCAACATGCACGCATCTCAGCTGATTTAATTCATTATCCAGCTTTTTCACTACCTAATCAACCAATGGCTGGGGAACAAAAGTTGTCGCAGATTTTTGAAACGCTTCTCGATGAAACTGCTCAAAAAATAGGTATCGTTGGTTGGAAAATGTTTACAACACAACAGCAAGAACCTGCTACTATGTTTGATGTGCCACATTTTATTGTCGAAGCACTGAAAAAAGCGCTGCCGAAAGAAGCTCGTTTACTAAATGGGACCCACTTATTGATTGGAGCAAAGGGGGCCCGCACAACAAATAATGCCAACGAATTGGCGCACTATGAATATGGGGCGAATTTGGCTTCTCGCAGTATGTTAAAGGCCTTAAATGCAATTGAAATAGGACAGCGTGAAACGGACATTGGGGCTTTGTTAAATGATGAAGGTCAAACGCCGACGGTAGTAACCATTGCGGCAACTGGTCAACGTTTTGAATATGCAAACATGTATCCGACTGCCAAAGAAATTCAGTTAGGTGATGCCTTATCATTAACTACAGGCTACAAAGGCGGCTTGTCTAGCCGAACAGGTTTTGTTATTGAAAACGAGCAGCAATTGCCAGAAGCGCAACGTGATTATTTAGAGCGCGTAGCAAAACCCTATTTTCAAGCTGTCGTTCACTGGCTTGAAACCATTCGAATCGGACTGTTAGGGCGAGAAATGTACCAAGCGATTGAAGAACAGTTACCAAAAGAAATCTATCACTGGCATTTGAATCCTGGGCATTTAGTTTCGGATGATGAATGGATGTCGTCGCCTATTTATCCAGATTCAGCCATTCGCTTGGAAAGTGGCATGCTCTTTCAAGTGGATATTATTCCTTCTGTACCTGGTTATACAGGGGTGAGTGCAGAAGAATGTGTGGCTTTGGCTGATGAAACATTGCAAAAAGAGATTCAGCAAACTTATCCAGACATGTGGCAACGGATTGCGACACGCAAAGCCTATTTAAAGGAGACATTAAAGATTGATTTACCATCGGAGGTTTTACCAATGTCTAATTTAGTTGGTTACTTACGGCCTTTTTATCTAGCTAAAGACAAAGCTTTGTGTGTAGAAAAACCAGCTCCTAAATGAGTAGGCTCCTTTTTTGAGTTTCTTTTGGGCCTTATTTATAATCAATATAGCAAAGGAAGAACACCAGAAGAGAGGCGTGATGGTAAATGCACTATCCTGAACATCTGAAACAAGCAGTTTTAGCTAAAGCAAAAGACTTACCATTAGAAGGTTTTGTGGAAGGCCAAGGACCGAAACAGCCAAAAGTGATGCTGATTGGGGAAGCCCCTGGAAAAGAAGAAATTAAAGAAAACGTACCATTTATAGGGCGTTCAGGTCAATTGTTGATGGAACAATTACAACAAGTTGGCTTAAGTCGTGAAACGGTGTATATTACCAGTGCGGTTAGGAGTCGACCTTTTTCTGTAAAAACGAAGCAGATTGCAAAAACGGGAGAAAGAGTAACCAAATTTCCTAATCGAACGCCAACCAAAGAAGAAATCAAAATTTTTGCGCCTTTGCTTGATTGGGAAATCGCTGTTTGCCAACCTGAACTAATTTTGACACTGGGGAATATTGGGTTGCAACGACTTTTAGGACCAAAGCCAACAATCACTGCAGTGCACGGAACGGTCATTCAGTCGCCCATTCAAACATTTGATGAGCAATCCCAAAACTATCATTGGACGCAGAAAACCTATCAAATCATTCCACTCTTCCATCCAGCGGCTGTCTTTTATAATTATCGTTTAAAAGAAGTCGTAAAAGAAGATTGGCAAGTGGTTCAAAAACAACTGCAACTGCTTAAGAAAGTTTAAAATGAGAAAAATAGAAGGATGGTTGTTTTTTCGAAGAGAGAATGCTACCCTAGAAGTATCAATAAATAGACAGATTATTTAATCGCTGGGTTGAATAATTGAAGGATTCTGATTTTTGCGTAAGCCTTGAAGCAAAAAGAATGAGTCCTTTTTTTGTTAGAAGGAGATTTGGGTATGGAGCAAACACAGCAAAACCATTTTACTGCGTTGTTTTATAAAAATGTTCTGTTAGGAATTTTAAGTATGGCGGCGCAATCAATTTTTATTTTGGCGGACACATTTTTCATTGCAAATGGGATCGGCACCGAGGCGTTGGCGGGGCTTAACATTGTCTTACCACTCGTTAATATTATTAATGGATTAGGTTGGATGTTTGGCGTTGGCGGCGCTACGTTGTTTTCGACCACGGTTGCGCAAAAAGAAATCAAAAAAGCCAATCAGTATTTTAGTTTAACGATTGGGTTAGTTTTCGTTATAGGGAGTCTCTTTACTTTAGTGAGCTTGATTTTTTCCGATCAAATTATTCGGGGACTTCAGGGGACCGGTGTCTTGTTTGGTTTGGCAAAGGAATATTATATGATTTACCTTAGCTGTTCATTATTATTTATTTTAAACAATTGCCTGATTACTTTTTTAAGAAATGACCATAATCCTCGTTTGGCAACGATTGCTTTTGTCAGTGGGGGAATTGTCAATATTATTTTGGATTATGTCTTTATTTATCAATTTGGGTGGGGCATGGCAGGTGCAGCCATTGCAACGGTGATGTCACCGTTAACAAGCTTAATCCTGATTACGTTGCATAAGTGGTCGCCGCAACGAGTTTTGCGTTTTGAAAAGTTTAAAGTGAAATTTCAGGATGTTCGAGAAATTATGTCGATTGGTTTTTCCTCCTTTTTAAATGAATTTTCTTCGGCATTTGTCATGTTTTTATTTAATATTGTTTTGTTAAACTTAGTTGGTCATGTGGCGATTTCAGCTTATGCGATTGTTGCCAACCTCAATATTATTGTGATTGCCATTTTTACAGGGATTGGGCAAGGGGCGCAACCATTACTCAGCCGATACTATGGTTTAGGGGAAACGAAGGTGTTGCGTAAATTTGTTAAACTTAGCTTTATTACGTACTTGGTCGCCGGCTTCCTGTTCTTTTTAATCAGTCAAGTGTTTACGGGACAAATTATTGAGGTCTTTAATAGCGAAGGGAACGACCAGTTGGCGCAAATTGCTAGGACAGCCATCCGCTTATATGCGATTTCCTTCTTGTTTACAGGATTGAATTTTATGGGGATTTATTACTTTTCGGCAGTTCGTAAACCGAAAATGGCGCTAATGATTTCCTCTTTGCGTGGGTTCTTTTTAATTGTGCCAGTTTTATTTATTTTGGTGAAATTACTAGGATTAACCGGTGTTTGGTTAGCTATGCCCGTAGTTGAATTTGTTACGTTTGGACTAATGCTTGTGGGCTATCTTGCGTATCGAAACTATTTGAAAAAAAGAGAAGCAGTAACCTGATGTTGGTTACTGCTTCTCTTTTGCTTAGTTTACATAGTTTTCAGTTAAAGTCATGAATTGTTCCACATCTTTTAGGACTTGATCAATGCCGGCTTGCCAGAAATCAGGTTTTGTTAAGTCAACATTTAAATGTTTTTTCGCTAATTCTTCGCTTGTCATCGAAGCAGTGTCTCTTAATAACGCAATGTATTGGTCTTCAAAAGAGCTGCCTTGTTGATTGGCATACGCATAGATACCCATGCTGAATAGATAGCCAAAAGTATATGGGAAATTATAGAAAGGCACATCATCAATAAAGAAGTGCAATTTGCTCGCCCAGAAATGAGGATGATAACTGCCAAGACTATCTTTGTAGCTTTCTTTTTGCGCCGCTAACATTAATTCAGTAATATCTTCTTCCGCTACTAAACCTTTTTGGCGCGCTTGATAAAAATTATTTTCAAAGATAAAACGCGCATGAATGTTCATAAACATAGCAATGGCATTTTGCATTTTTGTGTCTAAAAGGTTAATCTTTTCAACGTCTGATTTGGCCTCTTTTAAGGTGGCATCAGCAACAATCAATTCTGCAAAGGTACTAGCTGTTTCTGCTACGTTCATGGCATACTCTCGATTCAATGAAGGTAAATCCCACATCACGCTACTATGGAAAGCGTGACCTAATTCATGGGCTAAAGTAGCTACTTCGTTGATTGAATTGCCAAAGGTCATGAAAATCCGTGACTCTTGTGTTTCAGGTAATTCTGTACAATAACCCCCAGGACGTTTGCCTGGACGATCTTCAGCTTCAATCCAACTTTTTTCAAAAGCCATTTGGGCAAAATCGGCCATTTTCGGACTGAATTTACGGAAATTTTCTAAAATAAAGGCAGCGGCTTGATCAAAGGAATACGTTTTTTCTTCTAAATCACCTAAAATAATTGGTGCATCTTGGTCTTGCCAATCCATTTTTTCTTTACCGAATAATTGCGCTTTGCGCGTTAGAAAGTCGACGAATGGTTGTTTATTTTTTTGGATGGTTTCCCACATAACCGTTAATGTTTCTTGACTCATTCGATTATAGTTTAAGGGATTTTCTAAATAATCTGTAGTGCCATGCAATTTGTAATCAGATAAACGGAACCCATCTAAGTGATTTAGGGTGTCTGCTAAAATTGAAGCTTTGCCACTCCAAGCTTTCTCCCAGGCTGTAAACAAACGTTGACGAACCTCTTTGTCAGGATCTCCCATCATGCGGTTAAAGGCTTGGCCTGCAGATAGTTCTGTCACAGAGCCATCTTTTTCTTCAAAAGGAATCACGATGGAAGCAACAATCGTATCGTAATGTGTACTCCAAGCATTTAACCCATCTAGAGAAAGCGTATTGATGATATTTTCTTCTTGTTCGGAAAGCAGTTTCTTTCCATCACGGCGTAATTCATTTAAGCGAAAAGCCATTGTTTTAAACGGTTCTTCGGCTAACAGGGCTTGCCAATGTTCTGCTGAAATATCGGTGATTTTTTTAGTAAAAATGGTTTCAGCTAATTGAATCGCTGGCAACAGATTGTATAAATCGCCTGATAAAATTTTGGCCTTGGTATCATTAGTATTAGCAGAAATTAAAGCAGTTAAAAAACTATTACATTGTGAAAAGCCATTTGAGATTTTCCCTTGTAACGTTAAGATTTCAGCAAATTGTTCTTTGCCTTGGGCACTTTCTGGTGTCCATTCTGTGATTAATTGATGGTACTCTTTTGTTTGTTCGGTTAATTGAGTCATTCGTTGGCTAAGTTCTTTGGACTCGCTCCCATTGGGGAAAATACTGTCTAAATCCCATGTAATAGAATAGGTCATATCCAATCCTTCTTTCATTTTTTTCTTTTCAGTATATCATAAGACCTAAGAGAAGTTGTTTCTTTTTCCCTCGAAACCGACTATAATAAAAAAGAATTTTCCGTGGCAGGCACGGGGCAACTTGAAACCAAGAAAAGAGGATTATATGAAAAATTATTTGAAAGATAGCAATTTATATTTAGTCATTGCGTTTGTTATTATGGCCATTTTATTTTTCAGTTCATCACAGACATATGAACAGCAATCACAAGTTGGTCTTTTAGATAAACTTCTGAGCAGTCATCCTTTTGAAGAACAATTAAAAAATATTTCTTTTCAATATGCGGGCAGTGAAGTGAGCATTCAAGCTAGTGGTTATAGTAAATTTGTTGAATTTTTTATTCGTAAGGGAGCCCATTTTGGTACGTATTTTCTATTAGGTGGTAGTTGGTTCATTGGATTAGTGCCAAGAATCAAAGGCCTGTTTTTAACAGCTGTTGTTTCCTGGCTAGCTGCTACTGGCTATGCAGGTTTAGATGAATTTCATCAAATGATCACAGGCGGAAGGACCCCTCTTTTTCAAGATGTTATGTTGGATGCCATGGGTGCTTTGACAGCCATCGTTATTTGTTTGGTGGTTCATGGTTTGAAGAAAAATAAAAAAAGAAGACGCTAATTTAGAAGAGCTTCGTTTATTCGTCAGAAAGGTGGATAAGCGAGGGTCTTTTTTTGGTAGCGCTTGTTCCTAACTGAAAAGAAGAGTAGAATAAAGGAGAATAGTAACGAAAAGTCAGGAGGAATCAAGGATGTCAGGACACAGCAAATGGAGCAACATTCAAGGGCGTAAAAATGCGCAAGATGCCAAACGTGGGAAAATTTTCCAAAAAGTTTCAAGGGAAATCTATATGGCGGCAAAAGCAGGTGGCCCTGACCCCGCAATGAATCCTGCTTTACGTTTAGCAGTCGATAAAGCTAAGTCAGCCAATATGCCCAATGATAATATTGCTCGCGCCATAAAAAAAGCCAGTAGTGCTGGTGAAGGGGAACATTATGACGAGGTAACTTATGAAGGATACGGGCCAGGTGGCGTGGCAGTTTTAGTTCATGCACTAACAGATAACCGCAACCGAACGGCCACCAATGTTCGCGTCGCGTTTACTCGAAATGGTGGCTCTTTAGGTGAAACGGGTTCGGTTAATTATATGTTTGATCGTAAAGGCTATATTGTCATTAAGCGAGAAGATCATGCAATTGAGGAAGACGACATGCTAGAAGTCGTTTTGGAAGCAGGCGGCGAGGATTTAGAAACATCACCTGAAGTATTTGAAATTTACACAGCACCAGAAGATTTTACAGCGGTTCGCGATGCTTTAGAACAAGCAGGTTATTCATTAGCACAAGCTGAATTAACAATGGTTCCGCAAACCTTACTAACCTTGAACGATGAACAAAAAGCGCAATTAGAGCGCTTGGTTGACAAGTTAGAAGACGATGATGATGTGTCAGAAGTATTTACCTCTGCAGAAAATCTATAAAATAAAGGGATGCTTGGCGTCCTTTTATTCATAAAATGAAAGCGAATACAGAATGGAGGGCATTTTGAAAAAGAGAATTTGTTTACAAGCAATCAGGGAAGAAGCGGAAGCCTATTATCGTAACGGTGATTTTTATTGCTCGGAAGCGATTGTGGCGACCATTCGGCAACACTTCGATGCGGAGATTCCCATTGAAGCTGTGGCCATGGCTTCTGGGTTTCCTGTAGGTGTTGGAGGAGCGAAGTGTATTTGTGGTGCTCTTTCAGGCGGGGTTATGTGTCTGGGCTACTTTTTTGGTCGGACAGAAGCCAAAGGAGAACAAGTAAATAAAACGATGGCTTTAGCCAACGAATTGCATCAAAGTTTTCGACAAAAGCATCGAGTGGTTTGCTGCAGTATTTTGACAAGTAAAATGATGATGGGTTCACCTGAGCATATGGAACAATGCATTGGCTTTACTGGGGAAATCGCTGAAACAACCGCAAAAATTATTGCACGAGAACTTGCTTACGAATTAGTCTAGTAAAAAATGAGAGAGGAGCAACCAGATTCGGTGAATGAATCTGGTTGCTCCTCTCTCATCTAATGCGTAATCAATTAACCAAGCACTTTTTCATAAGCTTCCACTTGAGATAAGACACGTTGGAGCTGTAATTCATTTTCAATATAGTTGATTGAATTACCTAAATCTTCTTGGCGGTTTGTTTCTAAACGATCGACTTCTTTTTTTGCTTCGTTCAATAAGTGTAGAACTTCTTCCTTAGATAACATGTACTCACCTCCTTGCGCAGTTCATCTACTATTAGTGTACTCCTTTTTTTCAAAAAAGGGCAATAATAGGATATTAAAAAACAAAAATAGCGGTTCTAACCGCTATTTTTGTTTACTCATGGCGTTGTTGTGCTAAAATCGCTTCGATTCGTTCTCTTTGATCTGCCAAAAAGTGAGGCAAATAAAGGGGGATTTCATCAAAGTTTGAACTTTGATTTTTATAGGCTTCGGCATCTAGCAGGCCTTTTTGTGTGGCTACTTCAAATAACAAGTGGTTCGGTTCTCTAAAATACAATGATTTGAAAAATTCGCGGTCTTTAACTCCTGAGTTTGTAAAATTCTTTTCCTCTAACAGGCTATCAACTTGCGTTAATTCTTGCGTATCTTCCACCCCAAAGGCGACGTGATGAACGCCACCAATTCCTTCAATGGCAAGCGGATTGGTTCGGTCATCAATGATATGAACCTCTTGATAAAACTGTGGATGATGATTTTCCAGAACGGTTACTTCATGTGCAGTTTCAAAAAAAGGTACTGTTTCTTTTTCATGCCAATGTAAATAATCCACTAAAGGTTGTTTGGTAGCTGCGGCATATTGGACGCGTAATTGAATTGCATCAATGCCTAAAATTGCATGTTCTACTGGAATTTCAGCATGCTCAGCTGGAAAATAATCTTCCGCATTTTCAAATTCACGTAACGGAACAAGCGCCATTTGTGTATTATCGGGCGCTTCAAAACGCAAAATTGGGTGTTGGTTAAATGTTTCCACACCATAGTGGCAGATACCCGCTTGCTCAAGACGTTCTGACCAAAAATCCAAAGAGGCGCGCGTTGGTACTTTTAAAATAGTTCGTTCAATTGTATTTGTCCCAAATGATTGATCTTGGCCATCATTCAATTCAAAAAAAGTTAATTCGGTACCTGTTCGTTGCTCATTATCTGAGAAAAATAAGTGATACATGGTGTGGTCATCTTGGTTGATCGTTTTCATTAGTAATTTTAATCCCAGTGTATTATGATAGAAGTCAAATGTAGGCTTTATCAATCGATTTAAAATAGAGATGTGATGAATTTGTGCATACATAGTAAAATTCCTTTCTTGGAGGTTTATTAAATGAAACAATTTTTTCAAAAAGGTTCGAAACCTAATCAATTAGTTGTCGCTTTCCATGGTACTGGTGGCAATGAATATCAATTATTAACGACCATCGCAACCCTTTATCCAGAAGCGAGTGTTCTAAGTTACTTAGGGACAGAAGGTGTAGGCGAACAGCGACGCTTTTTTGCGCCATTAGTCAATGGAGCCTTACCTCGTGCTAACTTTGATGAGCGAGTGACTGCGTTTCTAGAAGAAGTTTGGCAACCGCAAAACTTATACGATGAAGTTATTTTTATAGGGTACTCTAACGGTGCCAATTTTATTTTAGGCCTGTTAGAAAAGAACCCGACTATTGCTAACACTGTTATTTTACTGCATCCAAGCAATTTAGGCTATCAATATGTATCTGGTGAGTTTGCGACAAAAGTGATTGTCACAACAGGGGCTCAGGATGAGTTGAGTATTCCGGGACAAGTTCTTTCTTTAGCTAATCAATTAAAGAAACATTTTCCAGTCGACTTTTTACTAGTGGATGGCGGTCATGGGTTATCGGAAGAAGAAGTAACGAAAATAAAAGAAGTTCTTTAAAAAACAAGCTGCAACCTTTGTTGATAAGTGGTTGCAGCTTGTTTTTTTCATGTGTGTTTAAATGATTTAGTTCTTTTTATTAATGAAAGCTTCCGCAAGGGCAAAGTCTCCTGCGTAAGGTTCATCTACGCCGTTTACTTTTTGATAAAGGTCGGCACCTTTACCAGCTAAGACAATCGCATCATCAGCCGTTGTGCTTAAAGATAATGCGTGAGCAATTGCTTCGCCACGATCTAAAACGGTGTAAACAGGCATTTCTTTGGTAATATGGGCTTGAATTTCTTGGCAAATTTTTGCTGGATCTTCACTGGCTGGGTCATCGGTTGTTAGGACTGCAACATCAGCCAATTCAGAAAGAACCCTACCAAAGTCTTTGCGGCGAGAAATCGCTTTGTCTCCCGTGCTACCGACAAGAACAATTAAGCGGCCGTCAGGATGTTCTTCACGGACAAAGGTTAAAAGATTCTTCAAACTGTCATAATTATGAGCGTAATCAACATAGACGGTTGCACCGTTGGTATTCGTTAAAGATTCCATCCGGCCAGGGACGGTGGTTGCTGCGATTCCTTGTTGACACTCTTCTTTTGAAGCTCCCACAAGGACACTAGCAATCGCCGCACTTAACGCATTACCTTTGTTAAAATCACCACCTAAACGAAGGTGATAAGAGCCGGCCAATCCTAACGCATCTGCAGGACTTTCAACGATAAAACGTAAGGAATCCTCTGAAGAAACAGCGAATGAATAGTCTACTTCTGGAGCCGGCTGACTGCCATAGACAATGGCTGGGACTTTTTGCTGTTGTGCAGTTTCTTTAAGTAATGGAAAATAATCAGCTTCGTGATTCAACACAATGACTTTAGAATGTGTAATCAATTGACGTTTGCAATAAAAGTAATCGTCAAAGGTTGGATGTTCAATTGGACTGATATGGTCGGGGGTAATGTTTAAAAAAATGCCGACATCAAAAAACAGCTTGTAGACACGATTAGTTTTGTAGGCTTGGGAAGAAACTTCCATAATAAAATGAGTCATCCCGTTAGCAACAGCGGTTGCCATCATTCGATACAAGTCCAAAGATTCGGGTGTAGTCAATGCAGATTTAAAGAATGTTTTGCCATCTAATGTCGAATTCATGGTAGAAAGCAAGGCTGTTTTTTGTTGTGTAGCAACATCTAAAATATATTTGGTGAAATAAGCCGCTGTTGTTTTACCTTTGGTTCCAGTAAAGCCAATCAGTTTTAATTTATTTTGTGGATAATCATAAAAAGCCATGCTTAACACAGCCATTGCTTTTTTAATGTCAGTCACGATAATTCCTAGTTGCGCCGGAACCTCATAAGGCACCTCAGAAACATAAATTTCTAGGCCGTCTTTTACAGCATTTTCTAAATAGATTTCTTTAAAGTTTAATCCTTTACAAAAAAAGAGTGTTTCTGCTGTTACGTCTCTCGAATCGTAAGAAAGAGCCGTTACTTCTCGTTGACCTAACGTGTCGGAAAGGGTCAAGTGCCAGCCTTCTGGTGAAATAAATTCTTTTAATAAATCTTCTTTTTCTAAGCAATCGCAAATTGCGAATAATGAAATCGTCACTTTTTTTGCCTCCAAACGTTTCAACGAAATTTCAAAACTGATGTCATTATAGCATTATTTTTCTTTTAAAAAAACCATCTCGTTAGCGTGAGAAAATCCATGAGAAATGTTAAAATAGGATAATTCTTCGAGAAAGTCGTTGCATATCCCAAGATGAACAATTAAAATAAAGAAAGCATACTCAAAGAATATTGGAGGACAAAATGATCAATCAACCAAATTCAGTTGATCAACCAATCCTGACGAACCAAGAAAAAATGGTCAAAGGCTCAGCTTGGATGACAGCTAGTAATATTATCTCCCGCATGTTAGGGGCGATTTACATCATCCCCTGGTACGCTTGGATGGGCGAGCACGGAAACGAAGCGAACAGTTTGTTTTCAATGGGGTATACGATTTATGCCTTATTCCTAATGATCTCTACCGCCGGAATTCCAGGTGCGATTGCCAAGCAGACCTCGCATTATAATTCATTGAACGAATATAAAATTAGTCGACAGCTTTTTTATCGTGCCTTACAACTAATGGGTGGCTTAGGTGTGGTTTTTGCTATTGTGATGTATTTGGCATCTCCGGCATTAGCAGCTTTGTCTGGCGGAGGTCCTGAATTAGTTCCAACAATGCGTTCATTAAGTTTAGCCGTTTTAGTTTTCCCAAGCATGAGTGTCATTCGCGGTTATTTCCAAGGAAATCAAGAAATGATGCCCTTTGCTTTATCACAAATTGTTGAACAAGTAGCACGAGTTTTTTACATGTTATTAACCGCTTTTATTATCATGAAAGTCTTTGAAGGTAATTACGTTACAGCGGTGACTCAAGCCACTTTTGCGGCATTTATTGGGATGCTCGCAAGTTTTGCGGTTTTAGGTTATTACATGTACAAACAAAAACCATTATTTGATTATTTAGAAGAACACAGCGCCAATGAACATGAGATTGCCCCAAAAGAGTTATTGATTGAAACTTTTAAAGAGGCGATTCCTTTTATCGTAGTTGGCTCAGGTGTGACGGTCTTTAAACTTGTCGATCAGTTTACTTTCTCAAACTTTATGCGTTTGTTTACGGATTATTCAGATACCCAATTACGAGAGCTTTTCGGTATTTTTAATGCCAATCCGGACAAATTAACCATGATTGTCGTGGCTTTAGCGACTTCGATTTCGGCTACTGGATTACCGTTAATTACAGAAGCGGTCACCTTAAAAAATCACCGTGAGTTAGCGCGTTTGATTAGTAATAATTTACAACTTTTTGTGTTTGTAATGTTGCCAGCAACGTTCGGTATGATTGTTTTAGCGCAACCACTATACACTGTTTTTTACATGCCAGATGCTTTAGGCACTTCTTTATTAGTGCAAGCTTGTTACGCTAGTTTATTCTTGGGCTTGTATATGTTAGTGTCAAATATGTTGATGGGGATGTATGAAAATCGTGACGCAATGCGTTATTTAGGAATTGGTTTAGCAGTGAAATTAATCGTGCAATTCCCCGCAATCCGTTTATTTGAAGTTTACGGTCCGTTATTAGCAACGATGATTGGCTTTACGGTTTCTTGCGTATTGATTCTAAGAAGAATTCGTCAAGTGACACGTTTTAATTACAAATTAACCTTACGGCGAACATTGTTAATGTTCTGTATTACAGTCATCATGATGATTATCGCTTTGATTTTCCGTCAGTTCTTGTATCTATTTTTAGATCCAACTAGACGTTTCCAAGCCTTCATTATCGTTGTAATTGTGGCTGCTGCAGGAGGCGCTTTTTATGGCTATTCGGTCTTGAAGATTCGCTTAGCTGATCGTTTATTAGGGAAAAATGCCGCAAAATTACGTGCAAAATTCAATATTAAATAATAGCTGATTGAACTCCTTTCAGCAGATTCTCTTAAGAGACAAGGCTTGAGACATCGATCGATTCGATTTATGTCCCAAGCTATTTTTTTAAAGGAAAGAGGAATGACGATGCGTTTAGATAAATTTTTAGCCGATGTTGGTATCGGTAGTCGTAAAGAAATCAAACAATTGTTAAAGAAAAAAATCGTTACGGTGAATGGTGACGTCGTAAAAGAAGCCAAAACACAAGTAAACGAAGAAACAGATCAAATTGCCTTGATGGGAGAAATTCTTACGTATCAGAAATTCTTTTATTACATGTTGCATAAACCACAAGGTGTCATTTCTGCGACGGAAGATCAGCGAGATGAAACGGTAATTGACTTGTTAACTGATCAGGATTACCGTGCCGACTTGTTCCCAGTTGGTCGCTTGGATAAAGATACTGAAGGCTTGCTTCTATTAACAAATGATGGCCAGTTAGCGCATCAATTATTATCACCCAAAAAGCATGTGGATAAAGAATATTTAGCTGAAGTTGAAGGACTTGTGACAGCGGAAGATTGTCAACTGTTTGCGCAAGGATTTGCCTTGAAAGATGGAGAAATGGTTAAACCAAGTCGTTTAGTCATTGAGACGATCAATGAGGAAGAAGGGACTTCCGTAGTCCGTTTAGTGATTCAAGAGGGGAAATTTCATCAAGTCAAACGGATGTTAGCCACTGTAGGCAAACCTGTGACGTATTTAAAACGATTACGAATGGGCGAACTATGGTTAGATGAAACGTTAGAACTAGGGGAATATCGGCCCTTAACAGAAGACGAATTGCAACAACTACAACCTAAAAAATCATACCTCAATTAAAATAAACAAAAACACAGCCCTTTCTGCAGAAAAGATAAAAAATTTCTCGAAAAATAGTGTCGGGTTTCTTTCTTTTTCTGCATAAAATGGTATGATTGACTATGTAGAACTTTATGAATAGGAGTGACAACAAATGACAATTGATTGGACAAAAGAAGTCGAAGCACGTAAAGACGACTTATTAGAAGATTTACAAAACTTATTACGGATCAACAGTGAACGTGATGATGCGCAAGCAACACCTGAAGCGCCCTTTGGACCTGGACCAGTTGCTGGCTTAAAACACATGTTAGCGTATGGTGAACGTGATGGCTTTACGGTGAAAAATGTCGACAATTACGCTGGACACATTGAATATGGTGAAGGCGACGAAACGTTAGGGATTTTTGGTCATATGGACGTTGTTCCTGCTGGTGATGGTTGGGAAACAGATCCTTATGAACCAGTCATTAAAGATGGCAAAATTTATGCACGTGGTGCAAGCGATGATAAAGGCCCAAGTATGGCTGCTTATTACGCAATGAAAATTATCAAAGAATTAGGCTTACCCGTGTCTAAAAAAATCCGTTTCGTAGTAGGAAGTGACGAAGAAAGCGGCTGGGGCGATATGGATTACTATTTCCAACATGAAGAAGCGCCAGACTTTGGTTTCTCACCAGATGCTGAGTTCCCAATTATCAATGGGGAAAAAGGAAATGTGACTATTCGTTTAACTTTCCGAGGCGGTAACGGCGCTGATTATAAATTAGAAAGCTTCAAATCTGGCTTACGTGAAAACATGGTTCCGGGAACAGCAGATGCTGTTGTAACGGCTGCTTCAGCAGACGAAGCGGCTTCACTAGCTGCTAGCTTTGAAACATTCATCAAACAAGAAGCAAAAATTTCAGGTAACGCAGAACTTTCAGATAAAACAGTGACTTTCCATGTAGTTGGTAAAGGTGCTCACGGTGCTAGCCCACAATCTGGAATTAACGCAGCGACTTTCTTGGCAACTTTCTTAAATGATTACAGCTTTGCAGAAGGCGCATATAGCTTTATTAATACCATTGCTGAATTTATCCATGAAGATTTTTATGGTGAAAAATTAGGCGTGGCTTTTGAAGACGAAAAAATGGGTAAATTGACAATGAACGCTGGGATTGTTAACTTTGATCCAGAAAATCCTGAAAATAGCTTAGTAACATTAAACTTCCGCTATCCAAAAGGAACTTCAGCAGAAGAATTACAAGCAAAAGTTCAAGCAACAGTCGGTGAAACGGTCACTGCAACACAAGGAGATCGCAACCAAGAACCGCATTATGTACCAGTTGATGATCCATTGGTGGCAACGTTACTACAAGTTTACGAAGACCATACAGGCGAAAAAGGCCAAGAACAAATCATTGGTGGCGGTACTTATGGCCGCTTATTAAAACGTGGTGTTGCCTATGGCGCAATGTTCCCTGGCTACACAGACACAATGCACCAAGCCAACGAATTTATGGAATTAGATGACTTATTCCGAGCAGCTGCTATTTATGCAGATGCGATTTATCGTTTAGCGAAGTAAAGTAAAAAAGCTGTTTTCGATTTTCGAAAACAGCTTTTTTTTGCAATTTTTGCCTTTTAAAAACCCAAAATCAGAACCGTCAATTTACTGAAAATTTCTTGCGAATCAAGGGATCCCACGATACGATAAATAGGAGAAAACGCAATGAGTGGAACACTTATTGTTAACTATTTAATCAAAGGACGTGTGAAGATGAACGTAGAAGAATTAGTTCAAAAAGCAAAAGATTTAATTGGAGAAGGCAACGTGGAACATGCGCAACAATTTATTGAAGAACATAAAGATGAATTAGGCGAACACTATCATAAAATTACAGCGATGTTAGCTGATACAACGACCGATGGTTTGTTTGATAAAATTAAAGGATTGTTTCAATAGTCGTAATTAAAAAGGCAAAACACAGTTAACCACGCACTGTGTTTTGCCTTTTTTGCCGTGTAAAGTTTGACAATATCAACAAATAGTAAAAGATATTACCATACAATAAATACAGATTCGTTATTTTAAGAAAAGTAAAGGAATTAAGGTAAGAGATTCTTAATTAGATAATGTTATTTTTGTTATATATATAATTCTATTAGTTTACAAAAACTATGAATACCCCTTTTTTTAAGAAAATAAGAATGGTAAACTTTAAGTAGCGGTATTCAGTTTGATTAATTTGAAAGCGATTGCTTTCTGATTGTAAACAAAAAAAGCGCCGAAACAGCGCCACTTTACAGTTGATTACGGTTAAAACCTTATTTTAACTTGCTATGTTGTTTAGAATAGTCCCAAAAGAACTTAACTAAATTATAGCATAGAATAAAAATCATTCAAGTAGTAATTTAAAAAAAGGAGTGGAAATAAAATGAAGAAAGACTACGTTATTGGTCTGGATATAGGGACTAATTCTGTCGGTTGGGCAGTTACGACAGAAGACTATCAGTTGGTGAAGAAAAAAATGCCTATTTATGGAAACACTGAAAAAAAGAAAATCAAGAAAAATTTTTGGGGTGTGCGTTTATTTGAAGAAGGGCATACAGCCGAAGATCGCCGATTAAAAAGAACAGCACGACGAAGAATTAGTCGTCGACGGAATCGTTTACGCTACTTACAAGCTTTTTTTGAAGAAGCGATGACAGCTTTGGATGAAAACTTTTTTGCTCGTTTACAAGAGAGTTTTTTAGTGCCTGAAGATAAGAAGTGGCACAGACATCCGATTTTTGCTAAGTTGGAAGATGAAGTAGCTTACCATGAAACGTATCCGACAATCTACCATTTACGCAAAAAATTAACAGATTCATCTGAGCAAGCAGATTTACGACTAATTTATTTGGCGTTGGCACATATTGTCAAATATCGTGGACATTTTTTAATTGAAGGGAAATTAAGTACAGAAAATATTTCTGTTAAAGAACAATTTCAACAATTTATGATTATTTATAACCAGACATTTGTGAATGGAGAGGGTCGCTTAGTTAGTTCGCCTTTACCTGAATCTGTCTTAATTGAGGAAGAGTTGACTGAAAAAGCTTCTCGGACTAAAAAATCTGAAAAAGTCTTACAACAATTTCCTCAAGAAAAAGCTAATGGCTTATTTGGTCAGTTCTTAAAACTAATGGTAGGGAATAAAGCTGACTTTAAAAAAGTTTTTGGTTTGGAAGAAGAAGCCAAAATAACCTACGCTAGTGAAAGCTATGAAGAAGATTTAGAAGGCATTTTAGCAAAGGTTGGGGATGAATATAGTGACGTGTTTTTAGCTGCTAAAAATGTGTACGATGCAGTTGAATTATCAACGATTTTAGCAGATTCGGATAAAAAAAGTCACGCGAAATTATCTTCTAGCATGATTGTCCGTTTTACAGAACATCAAGAAGATTTAAAAAATTTCAAACGATTTATTCGTGAAAATTGTCCAGACGAATATGATAATCTCTTTAAAAATGAACAGAAAGACGGCTATGCAGGCTACATTGCACACGCAGGTAAGGTTTCACAGCTTAAATTTTACCAGTATGTTAAGAAAATCATTCAAGATATTGCTGGAGCAGAATATTTTTTAGAAAAAATTGCGCAAGAAAACTTTTTAAGAAAGCAACGGACCTTTGATAATGGGGTGATTCCTCATCAAATTCATTTGGCTGAGTTACAAGCAATCATTCATCGTCAAGCGGCCTATTATCCATTTTTAAAAGAAAATCAAGAAAAAATTGAACAACTGGTTACATTTCGAATTCCTTATTATGTCGGACCATTATCAAAAGGAGATGCAAGTACCTTCGCTTGGCTAAAACGTCAAAGTGAGGAACCAATTCGACCTTGGAACCTTCAAGAAACCGTTGATTTGGACCAATCAGCGACAGCCTTTATTGAACGAATGACCAATTTTGATACGTATTTACCTTCTGAAAAAGTTTTACCGAAACATAGTTTGTTATATGAAAAGTTTATGGTATTTAATGAATTGACCAAGATTTCTTATACGGATGATCGAGGCATCAAAGCCAATTTTTCAGGTAAGGAAAAAGAAAAAATCTTTGATTATCTGTTTAAGACGCGTCGCAAAGTTAAGAAAAAGGATATCATTCAATTCTATCGAAACGAATATAATACGGAGATTGTCACGCTTAGTGGACTTGAAGAAGACCAATTTAATGCTAGTTTTAGCACGTATCAGGATTTACTGAAATGTGGTTTGACAAGAGCAGAATTAGAACACCCAGATAATGCCGAAAAATTGGAAGATATCATAAAAATTTTAACTATTTTTGAAGATCGGCAACGAATTCGGACGCAACTTTCCACATTCAAAGGACAGTTCTCAGCAGAAGTACTAAAAAAATTAGAACGCAAGCACTACACTGGCTGGGGAAGATTGTCGAAGAAATTAATCAATGGTATCTACGATAAAGAATCGGGTAAAACAATTTTGGACTATTTAGTTAAAGATGATGGGGTCTCAAAACACTATAATCGCAATTTTATGCAACTGATTAATGATTCACAATTATCTTTTAAAAATGCGATTCAAAAAGCACAGTCCAGTGAACATGAAGAAACATTAAGTGAAACTGTCAATGAATTAGCTGGTAGCCCAGCAATAAAAAAAGGAATTTATCAAAGTTTAAAAATTGTCGATGAACTAGTCGCGATTATGGGTTATGCGCCTAAGCGGATTGTTGTCGAAATGGCACGTGAAAATCAAACGACTAGTGCTGGTAAGAGAAAATCCATCCAACGCATGAAAATAGTTGAAAAAGCAATGGCCGAAATCGGCAGCAATTTATTAAAAGAACAACCAACGACTAATGAACAGTTACGAGATACCCGTCTTTTCCTTTACTATATGCAAAATGGTAAAGATATGTACACGGGAGATGAATTATCGCTTCATCGTTTATCTCACTATGATATTGATCATATTATCCCACAAAGTTTTATGAAAGACGATTCATTGGATAACCTAGTTTTAGTGAGCTCTACTGAAAATCGAGGGAAGTCCGATGACGTCCCGAGTAAGAAAGTTGTTAAGGATATGAAAGCTTATTGGGAGAAATTATATGCTGCTGGCTTAATTAGTCAACGGAAATTCCAACGGCTGACCAAGGGGGAGCAAGGTGGCTTGACTCTCGAAGACAAAGCGCATTTTATCCAACGACAATTAGTAGAAACTCGTCAAATTACTAAAAATGTTGCGGGAATCCTAAATCAACGCTACAATGCCAAGTCAAAAGAGAAAAAAGTCCAAATCATCACCTTGAAAGCTAGTTTAACGAGCCAATTTCGTTCGATTTTTGGCTTGTATAAAGTCCGTGAAGTGAATGATTATCACCATGGACAAGATGCTTATTTAAACTGTGTGGTCGCAACCACGTTATTAAAAGTTTATCCTAATTTAGCACCAGAATTTGTTTATGGAGAATATCCTAAATTCCAGGCCTTTAAAGAAAATAAAGCCACGGCGAAGGCTATAATTTATACAAATTTGATGCGCTTTTTCACGGAAGATGAACCACGGTTCACGAAGGATGGCGAAATTCTTTGGAGTAACAGTTATTTAAAAACTATCAAAAAAGAATTAAATTACCATCAAATGAATATTGTCAAAAAAGTAGAAGTGCAAAAAGGCGGTTTTTCAAAAGAGTCGATTAAACCCAAAGGACCATCGAATAAATTGATTCCTGTCAAAAATGGTTTGGATCCCCAAAAATATGGCGGTTTTGATAGTCCTGTAGTTGCTTATACAGTACTATTCACTCATGAAAAAGGTAAAAAACCTCTTATTAAACAGGAGATACTGGGCATTACGATTATGGAAAAAACAAGGTTTGAACAAAATCCTATTCTTTTTTTAGAGGAGAAAGGCTTCCTGCGGCCTCGTGTATTAATGAAATTGCCTAAGTATACACTGTATGAATTTCCAGAGGGGCGCCGGCGCTTATTAGCTAGCGCTAAAGAAGCGCAAAAAGGGAACCAGATGGTTTTACCTGAACATTTACTTACATTACTGTACCATGCGAAACAATGTTTGTTACCAAATCAATCAGAAAGTTTGGCTTATGTAGAACAACATCAACCAGAATTTCAAGAGATTTTAGAGAGAGTGGTTGACTTTGCTGAAGTGCATACATTAGCCAAGTCAAAAGTCCAGCAAATTGTGAAACTTTTTGAAGCAAATCAAACAGCAGATGTGAAAGAGATTGCGGCATCCTTTATCCAACTTATGCAGTTTAATGCGATGGGCGCACCAAGTACGTTTAAATTTTTCCAAAAAGACATTGAGCGAGCACGCTACACGTCAATCAAAGAAATTTTTGATGCCACTATCATTTACCAATCGACTACGGGACTGTATGAAACACGCAGAAAGGTTGTCGACTAGATGGGCTGGCGAACGGTAGTGGTTAACAAGCATTCAAAATTATCCTATAAAAACAATCATCTTGTTTTTAAAGCAATTGATCACCAAGAATTAATTCATTTGTCTGAGATTGATGTTTTGTTGTTGGAAACAACGGACATTTCGTTAACCACGATGCTATTAAAACGATTAATTGATGAAAAAATATTAGTGTTATTTTGCGATGATAAGCGTTTGCCAATTGGTAAAATTTTGCCCTTTTATGGACGGCATGATAGTAGCTTGCAATTGACACGCCAGTTGGCTTGGACGGAAGAACGAAAAGGTCAAGTTTGGACAGCGATCATTGCACAAAAAATCACCAATCAGAGTTTACACTTAGCGCAACGAGACTATGGTCAAAAGGCTGCTGCTTTGTTAGCTATGCGCGCTGAATTACGTCTGTTTGATCCAGCCAATCGAGAAGGTCATGCAGCTCGAAGTTATTTTAATACTCTCTTTGGCAATGATTTTACACGTGAACAAGAAAATGACATTAATGCTGGTTTAAACTATGGTTATACGTTGTTATTAAGTATTTTTGCTCGAGAGTTAGTCCAGACAGGTTGTTTTACACAATTAGGACTAAAACATGCCAATCAATTTAATGACTTTAACTTAGCAAGTGATCTCATGGAGCCTTTTCGTCCATTGGTAGATCAAATCATTTATGAGAATAGAAAAGAAGCATTCCCGATAATGAAACGTAAGTTATTTGCTTTGTTTATGAATACGTATATGTACAAGAAAAAACAAATGTTTTTAACCAATATTGCTACCGATTATACAAAACATGTAGTAAAAGTTCTGAATCAAGAGGAGGAAGGAGTTCCAGAGTTTGGGATATGAGTTATCGATATATGCGTCTATTATTAATGTTTGATATGCCGACGGACACAGCCAGTGACCGGAAAGCGTATCGGAAGTTCCGGAAATTTTTGATTAATGAAGGATTTATTATGCATCAATTTTCGGTTTACAGCAAAATTTTGTTGAATGATACTGCTAATAAAGCAATGTTGGCTCGCTTAAAGCAGAATAATCCGCAAAGAGGACTAATTACACTATTAAATGTAACAGAAAAACAATTTTCTCGAATGATTTATTTGCATGGAGAACAAGACGATCGAGTTGCTAATTCAGATGAACGGATTGTCTTTTTAGGAGAAGAATAGATGAGAGTTAATTTTTCTTTATTGGAAGAACCCATTGAAATTGAAAAAGCCACCTTTTTAACGATTAAAGACGTTCAAACCTTTGCCCATCTAGTGAAGTTAATTTATCAATATGATGGGGAAAATGAGTTGAAACTATTTGATGCGCAACAAAAAGGGCTGAAACCAACGGAATTATTTGTTGTTACGGATATTTTAGGCTATGACGTTAATTCGGCTGCCACGCTGAAATTAATCTATGGGGATTTAGAAGCACAATTAAATGATAAACCAGAAGTCAAATCAATGATTGAGAAGTTAACTGGAACAATTGGTCAATTAATTGGCTATGAATTGTTGGAACATGAAATGGATTTGGAAGAAGATGGCATCACCGTGCAGGAACTTTTCAAAGCTCTTGGAATCAAAATCGAAACAACGAGTGATACGATTTTTGAAAAAGTTATGGAAATTACACAAGTACATCGTTATTTATCAAAGAAAAAATTATTGATTTTTATTAATGCGTGTACGTATTTGACAGAGGATGAAGTGCAACAAGTGGTAGAATATATCTCTTTAAATAATGTGGATGTCCTGTTTTTAGAACAAAGGGTGGTCCAGAACAGATTCCAATATATTTTGGACGAAAACTTTTATTTGAGTTATGAAAAAGCTTAAATTGTTATTGATTAGTGGTTCATTCTAAACTGAAATCTAGCTATGGATAAGTGATGCGAGTACAGAACTTTGGAGAAAAAATAATTCTCCGAGGTTTTAGAGTCATGTTGTTTAGAATGGTACCAAAACTTTTTTTAAATTATTTTTCTTACTATATAAGTTTTAGAGTCATGTTGTTTAGAATGGTACCAAAACCAGCAATGTTTCTGAAAGTGATCAAGTCGGGTTTTAGAGTCATGTTGTTTAGAATGGTACCAAAACAAGAGTTAAAAACAATGCATAAAGAAGCCAGTTTTAGAGTCATGTTGTTTAGAATGGTACCAAAACTTCGTCACTAAAGATAGCCGACATTACACGGTTTTAGAGTCATGTTGTTTAGAATGGTACCAAAACTTTAGCAATGTTAGGACTATTCAGCCAACAGTTTTAGAGTCATGTTGTTTAGAATGGTACCAAAACAATAATATCGGAATATTCACGGATTGTTCTGTTTTAGAGTCATGTTGTTTAGAATGGTACCAAAACCTTCTGCTTTGTTGCCATGCTTTATACCTTGTTTTAGAGTCATGTTGTTTAGAATGGTACCAAAACAATAGAATAAGTTCTGTTGCTTCGGATTCCGTTTTAGAGTCATGTTGTTTAGAATGGTACCAAAACTTCTGTTAATTCACCCAATGGAAAAGCTGTGTTTTAGAGTCATGTTGTTTAGAATGGTACCAAAACTCTACAAACAAAAACGCCTTTTCATCAGAAGTTTTAGAGTCATGTTGTTTAGAATGGTACCAAAACCAATGTAAATGCTCATTATGATTTACATATGTTTTAGAATCATGTTGTTTGGTTTTCGCAGATACGATATGATTGATGTAAAAATATCGTTAATATGTATAAATGTGATTGTTATATAAAAAATATAAGTAATAAATTGAAGCTTTGCTAGAGCAAGTGATGCGATTACGAAATTATTTAATTTTAGAGTCACGTTATTTATTACTTTACGAATAGAGAATACGATTATCTATAAATCAAGAACTAATCCCCAATTTATTGAAAATGACACTCCCTGTTTTATTAATATTTCATGCTTTTGCTGTACTATTTGATGATACAAAAAAGTAAAACTGAGGACCCAATTAAAGTCAAGTTAACCACATTGAAAGATAGACCTTTCAATGTGGTTAAAGATGCTTAATGAGATTCATGAAACATAGAAAGCGGATTAATTTTCTATGCTCTTTATTTGTATATTTTCTTGGGAATCATTATTGATTGTGGATTAAAAAGATAATCCGCTCCCCGTTTCACCACAGGCATATTCGTAATAGCTAAAATGAAGAGGGCTAAGAAGAAAAGTGCCAGGATTCGTAAAGTAAACCATTCTTTAAAGAGTGTGTCTAATTGTAAACCACTTTCCAACAGAATAATTAAGGGCATATGCAAGAGATAAGGGTAGAGGGTATCTTTTCCGAGGGCGCTTAAAGGTAACTTTCGTTTCGGCAATAATGCAAACCAAGAAAGAGACACCAATGCTGCAGCAACGTAAAAGAACAGCTGAATGAAACTACTATATTCAAAGGCCGGACTAATTTCAGCGTAGGAAGCCCAACCAGTTAAGAAGCCCCAAAATTTCGTTGCCAATGACCATTGACTATTTACAAATAAAAAGGAGCTTAAAATTACGCCTATCGCTGCCCATTTGACTTTGCGATGATCTAAAAAGGTTTGTAGCTTTTGAATATCCATTAAGTAGCCACAATAGAAGAAAGGGAAGAAGCCCAGAGTCCGTCCTAAAGACAAGAAACCTTCCACAGGCAAATAGCCTGAGGCGCAGCCGATAACAATGATGATGGGCAACATGATTTTCGGCTGAACGCGCTGAAGAAAGATGGTAATTAAGTAGAAACTTGCTAAGGAAAGTAAGTACCAAGGAACGCCCGTTTCGTTCAGTAAATCAAAATTCATTTTATTTGCAAAGGCGAAATTAGCAAGCGTAATCAACAACTTCGCTAAGAGATAAAGCCAAACAAAGGAAAGTAAACGGAGATATTTTCGTTGTTTAATGGCATGTTTACTGAAGAGTCCAGAGACAAAAATAAAGGCTGGCATATGGAATGAATAGATCCAAAAGTTGATCGTTTCCATGAGTCGTGAAGGAGAAGCTTCACGATCTAAAATATGCCCAAAAATCACTAAGAAAATTAAAAAAAGTTTCACGTTGTCCCATTTATAAATTCGCTTGTCGTTTTCCATAACGATCACTCCTTTTAGTAGAAAACAGTTCACTTTTGTTTAAGGCAGAAGAGGACAATTTTTCCATTCATTGAGTAGATAATTGTAGATACGAACCGGCAGCCGTTAAATGAGCCCCACATACTTGCGCTTAAAACAAAAAATTAGGCAGGATGTTAGTCTTAAATTATACTGAAAGAGTGACGATCCTCCAAAGATTTTGTTTATTAAGAAGTGAAAGATGCGGTGAAAATAAATGATAAAATTTCAAAATGTTTCAAAAGTATATCAAGAAAATGCCGTTTTGTCCGATGTGAATTTAACAATCCAACAAGGCGAATTTTTTGTATTAGTAGGGCCGAGTGGTAGTGGAAAAACGACGACTTTGAAAATGATTAATCGGCTCATTGAGCCAACGACAGGTGAAGTGGCTCTCAATGAACAAGCGGTAACCAATTATCCTTTACGTGAATTACGACTAAAAATTGGCTATGTTCTTCAGCAAATTGCCTTATTTCCTAACTTAACCGTGGCGGAAAATATTGAGTTGATTCCTGAAATGAAAAAATGGCCCAAAGAGCAACGCAGAGAGCGAACCATTGAACTATTGAAAAAAGTTCAGCTGGATCCTGAGGAATATCTGCATCGTAAGCCAGCAGCGCTTTCAGGAGGCGAACAACAACGTATCGGGATTTTACGCGCCATTGCAGCTGAACCAGAAGTGATTTTAATGGATGAACCTTTTAGCGCGCTAGATCCAATTTCAAGACATCATCTTCAACGTTTGGTGAAAGAACTTCATCAAGAATTAGCGAGTACCATTGTTTTTGTGACCCATGATATGAATGAAGCTTTACTGTTAGGTGAGCGCATCTGTATTATGGACGCTGGCAAAATTATTCAAGTCGATACGCCAGAAGCCATTCAAAAACATCCGAAAAATAATTTTGTCGGTCAATTTTTCAAACAATCTTCGCCAGAACTAGCGAACTATTGTGGCGCTGACTTGACTGCATTTTTAGAAGCCGCAGATGAGACGATTGAGCCAGTGCCGACTGTTTTCATGGAAACCAATTTAAAAGAGATTGTCCAACTCATTAATGCGCAAGAGAAAGCAAATTTAGTAGAAAAACAACAAGTTTTAGGGTGTATCACCTCAAAAACGATTACTCGTTTTATGGAACAGCTGTTGGAAAGCGAGGGACAGTAGATGCAAGCACTGATTGAAACTTTTTTCGCTCGAAAAGAAGAATATCTGCAAGCGTTAATCGAGCATATGCAATTGTCCTTTATTTCGTTATTATTCGCTGCGTTGATTGCCATTCCTTTAGCCATTTATTTAACGAGTCATCGCAAGTTAGCGGAAAGTCTGTTACAAGTGACTGGGATTTTCCAAACCATCCCTTCTTTAGCCTTGCTAGGCTTACTGATTCCGTTAATTGGTATTGGTCGACCACCGGCAATTGTTGCGCTAGTGATTTATGCCTTATTCCCAATTTTACAAAACACCTATACTGGTTTGACGGAAATTGATCCTTCGTTAGAAGAAGCCGCAGAAGCATTTGGGATGAGTAAAAAAGAAAAACTGTTCAAGTTTGAGTTACAAATGGCGTTACCATTTATTATTTCTGGGATTCGAACGGCTACCGTTTTAATTATTGGTACGGCCACGTTGGCAGCGTTAATTGGAGCAGGCGGTTTAGGGACATTCATTTTATTAGGAATTGATCGAAATAATTTATCGTTGATTTTTATTGGAGCTCTTTCATCAGCTGCACTAGCAGTCTTATTTAATTATGGAATTCATTGGTTGGAAAAAGCGAATGGGCGGCGACTAATCATGGGCGGTACTATTTTAGGCCTTTTGTTAGGTAGTTCATTTTTCTGGAATCAACAAACTTCTTCAAAGGAAAAACAGCTGACAATTGCTGGCAAATTAGGAGCGGAACCAGATATTATTATTAATATGTATAAAGCCTTAATTGAAGAAAATAGCGACATTCAGGTGACGTTAAAGCCAAACTTTGGCAAGACTACTTTTTTATATAATGCCTTGAAATCAGATGAAATCGATCTTTATCCGGAATTTACAGGAACAGTAATCGAAACCTTTTTAAAAAATCCTCCTCAGCTAGACAATCAACCTCAAGTAGTCTATGAAGCGGCACGCGCTGGCTTGAAAAAACAAGAAAACCTTACTTTGCTGAAACCGATGCGCTATGAAAATACGTATGCCGTCGCAGTTAAGCGCTCATTTGCAAAAGAGCATCAATTAAAAACGATTAGTGATTTACAGAAAATTAGCAATCAGTTGAAAGCAGGTTTTACGTTAGAATTTATTGATCGGCAAGATGGTTATAAGGGATTACAAGAAAAATATCATTTAAATCTGAATGTCCAATCGATGGAACCGGCGTTACGCTATCAAGCGATTAATAATGGTGAGGTAAATGTGATTGATGCCTATTCAACGGATAGTGAATTGAGACAATACGATTTAGTAACGTTAGAAGATGATCAAGCGCTATTTCCGCCTTATCAAGGAGCACCACTTATTAAAACAGCAACGTTGGAAAAATATCCAGAATTAGCAGAAATATTGAATAAATTGGCAGGAAAAATTAGCGAAGAAGAAATGAGTGAAATGAATTATCAAGTCAATGTGGAAGGGCAAGATCCTAGCATAGTGGCGAAAGACTATTTAAAAGAAAAGAATCTTCTTAAATAAGTATTTTTTACTGAAAAAGACTGGTATATAAACATTTATCCAGTCTTTTTCAGATAAATAAAGAGTTTAATGTGAAAAGTACCTGTATTTTTACTCATTTTTGGATATAATAAAAGAAATGAATGGAGAGGAGTGGTCTATATGAAAAAAGCAGAACGTCAACGTTTGATTAAACAATTAATTATGCAACAAGAAATTGAAACACAAGATGAATTAATCACTCGTTTGGAAGAACTTGGCGTCCGAGCCACTCAAGCGACTGTTTCAAGAGATATCCGTGAAATGAGTATTGTTAAAACACATGGTGCAGATGGTCGTGTCAAATATGCAATTTTTTCTCAAACACAAGGCACAAGCAGTGAAGAGAAATTACGAGAATCAGTAAAAGATTCAGTTGTTCGAATGGAGCGAGTACAATTTATTGTCATCTTGCATACAGAGATGGGAAATGCCGATGTGGTGAGTAACTTTTTAGATGAAGTAGCTTATCCAGAAGTGGCGGGTACAGTGGCTGGTGCGGATACAATTATTGTGATTACGCGTTCAGAAGAGGATGCGGAACACTTTATCGAACGCATCGAAAATATGATTTTTTAAAATTGAAAGCATCAGTAGAAGGGAGTTTTTTTCTTGGTAGAATTGAAAGCGCTACAAAATGGTTCGGATATTCGGGGAATTGCTTTGGATACGGAAGAGCAAACTGCAACATTAACCGCAACAGCAGTAGCCGAGATTGCGGTGGGCGTGGTTCGTTGGTTACAGGATAAAAAACAGCTGCCACGAAAGGCACAACAGCGCCTGACAATTGCAATCGGACATGATAGTCGTCTAACGGCGGAGCCGATTAAGCAAGTATTAGTAGATACGTTTCTTTCATTAGGTATTCAGGTGATTGACGTTGGTTTAGCTACGACGCCTGCTATGTTTATGGCTACTCAATTTCCAACGCTTCAATGTGATGCAGCGATTATGATTACAGCTAGCCATTTGCCTTACTACTTTAATGGCTTGAAGTTCTTCACAGCAGAAGGTGGAGCAGAGAAAGAAGATATTCGGTATATTTTATCTCATACTGATCCGCTGACAGCCAATGAAAATGGCACACTGATGAAGCAAGAGTTACTGCCAATTTATGCGGAGCATTTGGTGGCAAAAATCCGCCAAGGAATTCATTCGCCCGAAGAGAAACCTTTACAGGGCTTTCGAATTATCGTTGATGCGGGTAATGGGGCTGGGGGCTTCTTTGCGGAGCAGGTTCTTCAAGTTTTGGGCGCTGATACGACGGGATCACAGTTTTTAGAACCAGATGGGCATTTTCCTAATCATGTACCTAATCCAGATAATTCTGAAGCAATGAAAAGTATTCAAACGGCTGTTTTAGCTAATCAAGCAGATTTGGGCATTATTTTTGATACAGATGTAGATCGTTCGGCTGTGGTGGACCAATCAGGTGAGGTACTAAACCGAAATAATTTAATTGCTGTTTTAGCGGCAATCGTTTTAAAAGAAGCGCCTGGTAGTTATATTGTGACAAATTCGCCAACCTCAAGTCATTTAAAAACATTTATTGAAGAAAAAGGCGGCCAACAGATTCGTTATATTTCTGGTTACCGAAATGTCATTAATAAAATGATTGAATTGAATCATGGGGGCTTTCAGACACCGTTAGCCATTGAAACCAGTGGTCATGCAGCGTTTCAAGAAAACTACAATCTGGATGATGGTGCATATGTCGTGGCGAAAATTTTAATGTTGTTACCAGAATTGAAACAAAACAATCAAACGTTAGGAGATCTGATTGCTACATTGAAGCAACCGGCAGAAACCAACGAATTTCGCTTCAAAATTACTGCGGAGGATGTTACTTGTTATGGGCAACAAGTCTTGCGAGACTTTGAATTGTTTGTAGAAAATCAAGCAGACTTTGCTGTGGACCGTGAAAACCAAGAAGGTGTTCGGGGAAACGTGTCTGGTCAATATGGCAGTGGTTGGTTTTTGCTACGCTTAAGTCTGCATGAACCGTTGCTTGTTCTTCAGGTAGAGAATGACCAAAGCGATAAAAATGCGTGTGTCATCGAAAAAATTGCCACTTTTTTACAAAAATACGAGGAAATAGATAGTCAGCAAATAGAAAATAATCTAGGAAATTAAAGGTGTTCTTATGGAAAATGTTTAAAAAGGAAAACACGTTGGCTTTTCTCATTTTAGAGAAGAATATATCGAACATATTGCAAAACAGCAATGGGATAATGAATTGCTTCGGCATTTGAGCTGGGATGCTTTACATCCGTGGGGGCTTGAAGAATGGAAAGATTTCACGATTAATAAAGGAGAAGATGATCGATTTCTATTTGCTATTTTAGAAAATACGACAGAGGAATTTATTGGTTGGGTTTCGTTGTCTGATGTACAGTTGAAAAATAGAGGGGCCAATTTAGGGATTGCTATTTTACAAAAAGAGCAACGTGGTCAAGGATATGGCTTTGAGGCGGTGTCTTTAATTTGTAAATTTGCTTTTTATGAATTGGGCTTGCACAAAATCAGATTAGCTGTCAATAGTAACAATCAAAAAGCGATTCATGTTTATGAAAAAGTAGGCTTCAAAAAAGAAGGAATTGATAGAGAAGCGTTATTTCAAGATGGCCAATGGCTAGATATCTACAATTACGGAATTTTACAAAAAGAGTGGCTACAAATGATTAAGGCTGAGAGTTAGCTTAGGAACTGTTTAACACCAAGACACTGAGCAAACGCAGATATACCGTTCTCAGCAGTGAATGTGCGGTAAAATAAAAAAACAGAAGAAATCGGCGGTTACCGTCCGATTTCTTCTGTTTTTTTTACCATAGGCCAGGCGCTGCAGTCACAACGATTTGTTTTTTTGTAAACGGATGGAGTAAATGAAGTTGTGAAGCATGGAGCATTAAACGAGCTGCCTGCGATTTTGGGTTGTATAACGGATCACCAATAATTGGATGCCCTTCGCTAGCTAAATGGACCCGAATTTGGTGCGTCCGACCTGTTTCTAAAACACAGGTAACTGCGGTTTGATTATTAGAAAGAGCTTTGACCACTTGGACATGTGTAATCGCTGAATCCCCTTTTTGAGGATCAATCCGTCGTTTCCGGCGATCATGCCGATCACGACCAATCGGCTGATTGATTGTCTGTTCTTTTTGGTTAAAGTGACCAGCTACAATCGCTTGATATTGGCGGTAAATTTGTTTTGTTTCTAATAAACGCCCTAAAATAGGTAAGACAAAAGGATTTTTAGCAAAGACAATCGCACCACTGGTTTCTTTATCTAATCGATGAACGACATAAGGGACCTGATTTTTCTCAGCTAAATAGGCAGCAACATGATTTAACAAGGTGTTTGTTTCCTGTGGCTGATTTGGATGGGTTTTAATGCCATAAGGTTTATTTACAATCATTAAATGTTCGTCTTCATATAAAACCTTCACACGCGTTGCGTCACCCAAATGAATAGTGGGACGCACATAATCGGTTTCTTCAAACGTTAAGGTGACACAATCGCCAGCTTGGACTGGAAAATGAAAAGCAGCTGTTTCTCCGTTGATTTTGACATTTTTTCGCGTGCGTAAAAAATGGCGCACTTTTCGAGGGACTAGCCACTCATTTTCTAATAGTTCTTTTACAGTCATTGTTGAAAAATTTTCAGGTAATCGCATTGAATATTCCACCAAATCCCACCTTTCACTGATTCGCTATTTAGTGTAACAAAGCTGCTCAAAAGGTCAAGTCAGAACGGAAAAAAAGCTGAAATTTGTTAGAAAGGCAGTTCCTTGAGAGATTCTTAAACAAATTTACATAAAAAACGAAGAAAAGCATGATAGAATAGAGGCTAAATAAAGACTCGTTTCTAAACGTAAGCAATTATTTACCTCTAGCGAAGGCCCCATTTCCTTTGCTACAGCGAAAAGATCATTGAAATTATTTTTCAAGAATTTTTCATGCTTTAGACCTAGGTCGTACCCACAAGAATATGGTAGACTTAGCCAAGAAACGTAAACAGAGGGAGTACTATGGACAATCTTAAACAATTTTTTAGTAAAGTCGGTGTCGGATTACGTCATTTTTGGACGTGGATAAAGCCTTATTTAATACAATTCCATCAAGCCAGAAAGCGGATTTGGAAAAAGTATCAAATCAATAAAATTTTCTTGTTAATTGGTTTGGTAGTCGCTTTAGGTGCCAGTATTTATTTATTTTACTTAGCCAAGTCCGCAAACGTTGAGACCCTAAAATCGGGGCTAAGTGAATCAACACGCGTTTATGATGAATCAGGAAAAGAAGTCGGAAAGTTATTCGGGCAAAAAGGGACTTTTGTGGAACTGGATAATATTTCTCCTTATATTCAAGATGCGGTTATTTCAACTGAAGATCGCGGGTTTTATCAACATAAAGGGTATTCCATCAAAGGGATTGCCCGTGCGGTTGTTGGAAAATTGACCTTCGGGAAAATCGGTGGCGGTGGTGGCGGAAGTACAATTACGCAGCAATTAGCCAAAAATGCTTACTTAACGCAAGAGCAAACGTTAGATAGGAAAGCCAGAGAATTATTCTTGGCGATTGAAATCGAAAAGAAATATTCGAAAAAAGATATCTTAGCAATGTATTTAAATAATTCTTATTTTGGTAATGGTGTCTGGGGCGTGCAAGATGCAGCTCGTAAATACTTTGGCGTGGATGCATCCCAAGTGACAGTGGGGGAAGCCGCAACGCTAGCAGGTATGTTAAAAGGGCCAGGAATCTATAACCCAATTGATTACATTGACAATGCCACAGCGCGACGGAATACCGTTTTACAACTAATGGTCGACAATAAAAAACTATCTCAAGAAGAAGCCAATCAAGAAGCGAGTGTTAACTTAGCGAGTCTATTAAATGACACCTATGTTGGCGACGAAAATAGTTACAAATACCCATATTATTTTGATGCGGTAATTGATGAAGCGGTCAATCGTTATAAATTTAAAGAAGAAGATATTTTAAATAAAGGCTACAAGATTTACACTTCTTTAAATCAAAAATATCAAGATGCGATGGATGCAACTTATAAAAATGATGCACTATTTCCACCCAATGCAGAAGATGGTGCCATGGTTCAGAGTGGTTCTGTAGCCATTGATCCGAAAACCGGCGGCGTGCAAGCACTGGTGGGCGGTCGAGGGGAACACGTTTATCGAGGCTTTAACTTTGCAACGCAAACAAAACGTTCACCAGGCTCGTCCTTAAAACCAATTTCTGTCTATACACCAGCTTTAGAGGCTGGCTATAAACCAGACTCTGTTTTAGAAGATGAACCACAAGATTATTATCCAGCGCAAAACTATAGCCGCACGTACAGTGGAGAAGTTCCTATGTACCAAGCCTTAGGAGAAAGCTTAAATTTACCAGCGGTATGGTTATTACATCAAATTGGTTTAGATAAAGGCTATGAAAAAACAGAGAAATTTGGCATTCCGTTATCAGAAAAAGATCGGTACTATGGTTTAGCCCTTGGAGGATTACAAACGGGTGTTTCGCCACTAACTATGGCGGGAGCTTATAGTGCCTTTGCCAATGAAGGCTATAAAACTGAAACGCATTTAATTACAAAAATCGTCGACTCAACTGGCGCAATTGTAGTTGATAATACTAAAGTCAAGAAAGAACAAGTCATTACCAAAGATGTTGCAGATGGGATTACAAGTATGCTACTAGGGGTCTTTAGTTCTGGGAGCGGGGTCAACGCACAACCAGCAGGCTACGTAATGGCTGGTAAAACAGGTACGACAGAAACCAACTTCGATAGTAGTAAAACGAACGATCAGTGGGTGATTGGTTATACACCAGAAGTTGTCATTGCTACTTGGTTAGGCTTCCAAGAAACCAGTAAAACCCATTATTTGGAAGGCAGTAGCGCTACGTATGCCTCACAGGTGTTCAACAGTCAAGCCAGTGGCATCTTGCCACAAGTCAAACAAGCACAATTTCCTGTCGCGGATGCTTATGCCACAGGTGGGAAAGTTGTTGATAGCAACGATAGTTTAACTGGTGGTGCCAATTCTAATTGGCGGGATAACTTGAAAGACTTTGGAAATTCTGTTCAAGACGGCGCTAGCAATTTCGGAGATACATTGAATGAAGTTGGGGGACAAATTAAAGACGGCGCGAAAAAAGTCAAAGACAAGATTGAAGGAATTTTCGGAGGCTTATTAGGAAATTAGTTGGGAAAACCTAAGAGAAATGGTACAATAAAGATGAAACTATTGAGAAAAGAGGGATTCCATTGAGTAACATTTATGATACAGCTAATCAGATTGAACGTGAACTACGTGAGTTAGACGAATTTAAAGCATTACAAGCAGCGTATGAAGAAGTAAAAGCAGACGAAGCAGCTTACACATTGTTTAAAGAATTCCAAGGATTCCAACAAGGACTACAAGAAAAACAAATGCGCGGCGAAGAATTCACGGATGAAGATGCTGAAAAAGCACAAAGCATTGCAACGAAAGTGCAGGAAACAGCAGTTATCAACGAATTAATGCAAAAAGAACAAGCGTTTAGCTTAGTTGTCAATGATTTAAACCGAATTATCATGACTCCTGTGCGTGATATGTATAACGATTAATAAGAAAACCCCAGAGAAGCAAGTGCTTCTCTGGGGTTTTCTTATTATTTAATTTTGTGAATAGCTAGCTACTCTTGGTAATTTTGAATCGATAATTCTATAAAGTTTGTTAGCCAGTTTCCGAAATTTAAAATGTAAGCATGAGGGCCAATTAAGGTAATTCTAACAAGGTTTCTAGGCAAAAGCTGATATTCAAAACTTTTGTTTTGCTGATTACTACCGTAAACAGAGTTGAAATGTTTTAGTATTTTATTTTTAACGAATTCAATATCACTTTCTGTGTTAAGTGAGAAAGTCAATGTTACAAGGCCTTCATTGTTTTGTGGAACATCTTTCACATAAGATTCGATAGCGGTGTTCTTTACAATGATATCATCTGATTTTCCTAAAAAATCATAAATATCTCGTTCTGAGAAACGCCATTGTCCACCAATTTTTGTTCCTTTTATTTTTCCTTCTTTCAAATAATTTCGAATGGTTCTTGTGGTCACATTTAATTCTTGGGCTAATTGTTCTACAGACAACATATTTAGAAGTCTCCTTTAAATATTTATAATTTTATTAGCGTATTGACTATTTTTTTTATCATGAGAGGTAAAGATGAATATTTTATCTTTGACACATTCTAATAATGTTTCAAAGATTGCTTGACTGGATTCTTCGTCAATATTACTGGTACTCTCGTCTAAAATATAAACATCGGCATCCGCTAAAATAAGTCTTGCAACTGCAATTCTTTGTTTTTCTCCACCAGATAAATTACTGCCGTTTTCAGTTAAAACAGTTTCCCAGTCCTTAGTTTTCAAAATAGGATTAAGAATGCCTGTATTTAAAATAAGTTGTTTTTGTTCATAGGATAGAGGCGTTCCCATACCAATATTTTTTTCTAAAGTTTCTGTGAGTATTGTTGGTTCTTGTGCCAAATAGGCAATTTTGTTTCTCAAGCTTTTATTATTTATTGCATTGATTGGTAAATCGTTAATCATAATTCCTGATGATTCTCGAAACTTTAGTAATAGTTTTAATAAAGATGATTTACCACTTCCAGATTTTCCCGTTAAATAAACTCGATCCCCATTTTGTAGGTTTTCTTGGATCCTGTATTGAAATTGGTTGCCGTCTATCTCGAATGTTGGAAAAAATAACTGGATGCTTGCAATAGCATCTATATCTATGTCACCATCTCTTTCTATATTTTTGTCTAAACTATCTTTTATAAATGTATTTGCTGTTGTTAAAGTATTTAAATCGATAGTAACTTTAGATAATTCACTCAAAGAGGAAAAAAACAAAGGCAAAAGGATACTTAATATAATTAGACTGGAAATGGGCAAGTTATCTGCCGCAATTAACATACTTGTTCGAATATAAACAAAAGTTTGGAAACTTTGATTAATAAAAGAAACAATACTACTAGTGCTTTGAGCGAATTTATTAGTACTAGCTACGGATTGATACATTAAATTGATTTTTTCGTAGAGTAAATTTTCTAATATTTCAGCTGAAATACCGGCTTTAACAGCATCTTGATTTGATAACGTAGAAATTAAATTTTTGTTTGCAACAGCTGCATTTTTTTGCATGTTTTCCATTCGAACTTTTAATTTTTTATTTATATACTTAAATCCAAAATAGTTTAAAGGAATCAATAAAACCATGAATAAAACAATTTCAATAGAAAGATAACTGACCATAAGTAAAGATAAAAGGATAGTGAAAATTGATTTAATTGTCACACTGAAGCTAGATATCAAAAATAAATAAAGTGCATCCACAGCACTAAAAATACGATTAATCAAATAGGTTGGCTCAAGAGTAATGTAAGAGTCATACTTAAGGTGTATCATTTTATTAATTAGAGTAAATAAGTAATTGGAATTGAATCTTGCAGCAAAATTTTCTTTATAAACCATGATAACTAATTGTATTACTAAAGACAATAACATGGCTAAGAAAATATAGATCATTGCCTGTGAATTAAGGTTTTTTTTATTTGTTAGATATTGAATGATAATTGGTGCAATTAAAGAGGTTAATGTGGTGACTATAGCAGTCAAACTAACTAGAAAAACAAATTTTTTATTTTTTTTCATAATCTTTTCCATGATTTGCAACTCCCCTTTCGTACTTAAACACATTGTATATAATTTCATAATAGATATCAATATTTTCGCTGTTTTTCCTAAATTATATTGAATCAAGAGGAAAATATTTGACCTTATGAGGAAAAGCATGTATTATTTGAAATATATTTAAGGAGCTGATTATTTAGGAGAGGAGGAATTTTCTATGAAATTTAATAAACCAGAATTGAAAAAAATTGGCAAAACAATTCAATTAGGCTGTATGTGTGGAATCCTTGTAGGTACTGGAACTTAAAAAACAATTTTGAATAAAGAAATGTAACTTAATCAAATTTTTCATTTAATATTACGAAACGATAAATCTTAGCTCCTTAAATTTTCTATCTTTAATTAATAATGTACGCTTAAGTTTAAATGCTCTCAGGTATACAAAGAAGGGAAGGATAATTTTTGTTAAAATTTTATTTTTATAGAAACAAGGTTATAGTACATAATCCAATTATTAGTAGTTGGATTGGTATAGAAGAAAATGAACTTCCTATTCTCGAAAAATATCTAAAAACTAGAGATAGACATGATATCTCAAAAGACTTATTAAGAAAAATAGAATTGTATAGAATCTTTGATTTCACTGACTTGGAAGTAGAGGAGAATTTTCATAAATTAATAGAAAATTTCTCTATTCCACGCACGGTATATATTGTTGTAACCGAAGAATGTAATTTAAAATGTACCTATTGTTATGCTGAAGCAGGTCCAGGTAAAAAGCTACGTAGAGAATTAGATTACGAAGAGTATGATAAGATTTTTAAACAGTTAAAGGTAGCTGGAGTAAAAAAAATTGTTTTTACAGGTGGAGAAGTTGGTTTAAAAAAGAACTTCTATAAGATATTAGATAATGCATATAAAAAAGGATTTATCTGCAACTTAATATCCAATGGTAGAGTAGCCTATAACATCAAACAAGCTAAGTTTTTATCTGAACGTTGTTACAAAATTACAATCAGTTTAGACTCTTTAAATGAAAATAACAATGATGACAATAGAGGAAGAGGATGCTTTAAAGTTGCTACAAAGGCTTTAGAGAATCTAATAAAACTTAACTTTAAAAATTTAGCCATTAATCAAACAATTACTAAAAATAATATTGCTGACATTGATACAATGGTTACCTTTGCAAAATCTCATAAAATAAACTTAAATATTGGAACTTTTTGTAAATTGGGTAGAGGATTTGACGATATTTCTCTTACAAAAGATGAAAGAAAAGAGATTGATCGGATTGCGATGAAATACAAGAAAGCTTTAAATCCATTTACAATTAAAGTTCATTGTGGTCAAGGTATCGGAGAATTTTCAATTGATCCCATGGGAAATGTCTATACTTGTAAGTTATTGGATCAAAAAGATTTTTACTTAGGGAATGTTAGAGCCGAACCGCTAGACTATATTTTTAAGAATAAAAAAATTGATCACTTCTCTTATTCGTCCCTTGGTATGGAGCCGTGTAAAAATTGTTCATTCAAACTGCTTTGTGGAGGCTCGTGTAGAGCAAATCATTATTATTCAAAGTCAAAGGATGATTCTTCGAATGTAATCAATAATGAGGAATGCAAAATAATCAAAGGAATGATTTTGGAACAAATGTATCAATTTGTATATGGAGGTAAAGAGCATGCTTAGTATTAATGAAAAAATTAATTATGAAGACAAAGGAGAGTTTTTAGTTATATCATTAAATGAGGATGGCTTTATGCTTGAAGATAAAACTTCAATATTTATTTTTCATAGAATCGAAGCTAAAAAATTTAAGAATATTGATGAAGCTGTGTCTAGGTTATCTAAAGAATTTGATACAGATAATCAAAATATGTATATAGTAAGAGAACAAATTAAGGCATTTATAGAAGAGCTATTGAAATATGATGTGGTGGTGATGAGGCAATGAGGTTTGTTGCAGAAGGAGTATCTATGTTGCCAACATATAAAGAGGGAGATATTTTAGTAGCACAATGTAGTAACTTTGAAATAAGTACAGGTAAAATTGTTGTAATAAAAAGTCTATACAACAACTTTTTTGCACATAGAGTAGTCAGTATAGGAGGAGGTCTAGCCATATGTAAAGGAGATAATTTTAAATATTTTGATCCCCCTGTAAGAACTAATTCAATTGTAGGCGTGATAGAGGATCAGGCAGATGACAGCTATGTGAAAGAGAAGATAAAAATAAGAGCAATATATAGTAATGAAAAAATTAGTGACAATTTTAATATCTTGGTTCTTTCTAAAAATCTATTGAGAGAGATACATTTAGAAAATTTGGTGAACTTTGAGGTACCTGTTGATTCAGAAGAATTCTGTATTTATTATAGATATTTAAGCAATAATTTACCTAAAAACCAAAATGATTTTTTTAATAAATTTGATTCAATATTCAGTATTTGAACTTATAGAAAGGACTACTTTAGTACCTGTTTTTAGAGTAATCCTAAATTTGAAATCATTTATAAAAATTTTCACTTATTATTCTTACCAATTATAGCTATTTTACTTTTATGAATATAAGAAGAAACGGACAATCTAAATACTTGCTTTTTCGAAAGAATCAGTTAACCTGATTCTTTTTTTTATTGAAAAAACGAACAAATTTTCGTATGTTTTTACTGACCAAGCTGAAAGAAAATGATATGATAAAGGAAGGAGAAAAGGAGGGGAAACGATGAAACTATTGCATACAGCTGATTTACACATGGATCGGTCTTTTGAAGGTTTAACTGGGATCCCGACAGCCTTAGCGAAGCGCTTAAGAGAAGCTAATCAACAATTGTTAATGAATATCGTAACAGTTGCCATTCGAGAAGCGGTGGACTTGGTTATTTTTGCAGGAGATACGTTTCATCAAAGTCAGACCTCTATTTCAATGCAAGCCCAATTGATGGCCGCATTAGAACAGTTGAAACAAGCAGAAATCCCTGTGATTCTAACATTTGGGAATCATGATTACTATAAAAAAGACCGTTATTGGTTTTCTTTTCCGGACAATGTCTTTTTATTTGAAAAAGAAATGGTTGAGACACTGTATTTTGAAACGAAAGCGGGCGAACAAGTGGCTGTTTCAGGGTTTAGTTATGAGCATCCCTGGATTGATGAAAATAAAGCACTAGAATTTCCTATCAAACAAGCAGAATCTGACATTCATATTGGGATTTATCATGGAGACACCAGCCGGAAAGCGCAACAAAATTATGCTCCGTTTACATGGAAGGATTTAAAAGCCACTGGCTATAATTATTGGGCATTGGGACACATTCATCAACCGCAAATTGTTAGTGAACAACCGCTAATTGTTTATCCTGGAACACCTCAAGGGCACACGAAAAAAGAACAGTCTTTACAAGGAGTTGCAGTGGTCACACTTTCCCAAAATCAAGCGACTGTTCAATTTGAAAAAGTCGCAGAAATAGATTGGACGAATGAAGAAATATCTCTGGCGCAATGCCGTGACACCCAAAGCGTTTTGTCTTATCTTGAAACCAGTTTGCTGACGAAGTGGCATGCGCATCAGCAACAGCAATTGATGGCGTTGACACTGAAAGAAACGCAACATTTGGATGTGACCGTGGTGCAAGCCATTGTCAACGGCGAACTATTAAGCTACTTACAGCAGCAGCTTTTACAAAAAACGCAAGGTGATTTTTTTGTTTATCGTCTTGTATTGCAAGCAGAGGAACCAACGAAAGAACCGATCTATTTAGCCGCTAGTCCCAACTTATTAACGGCATTAGAAAAAACATACTTAGATCCAGTTATTTTTGAAGATACCACCAAGGAATTGTTACGTTATCCAGAATTTGCTGGAATTTTTTCAATGGATGAGCAGTGGCGATTAGAGAGCTTGGGTCTAGCACATGAGCAAATTAATGAAGACTTTACTATTCAGGAGGACCCACTATGAAATTACTTGCAGTAGAGATTGTGGGCTTTGGAAAATGGCAACAACAGAAAATTACATTTGAATCTGGTAATCAATTGCTGTACGGCGCAAATGAAGTTGGCAAGTCCACATTGTATCAATTCATTCAAGCAATGCTGTTTGGTTTTCCCACAAAAGGCAAAAGAAAACGCGATTACGCACCTAAAAATGGTGGTTCGTATGGTGGTCGTTTGTGGTTGGCACATCCTGTGTTTGGGGAAGTTCAAGTCGAGCGTTTTAAAGAAAAAAATAAAGGGCAAGCAATCATTTATTATCAACAACAAATGGGGGATGAAAAAACCTTACAGCAAATGTTACATCCGCTAACGAAAAAGTTATTTCAAGAGGTTTTTACTTTCCAACAAGAACAATTAATTACGAGTGACAAGTTGACAGAAGAGGAACTGCAAACATCCTTGTTAGCCATTGGTGTTTCTGGTAGTCAACAACTTTTGAATTACCGAAATGCGTACTTTAAAGAAGCACAAAAAATCTTTAAAGGTAAAGGACAGCAGCCATTACTCAATCAGAAGTTGGCGGCTTATCAAGAACTAAAAGAGCAAATTCAAGAGAAAGAAGCGCAGCAACAAACTTTTCAACAATTAGAAGAAACGATTCGCGAAACAGAACAACGGCGAGTGACACTGCAACAGCAATTAAAAGAAACGCAACAGGGCTTGTTACAGGTTGCGGAACAGCAACGTCACTTTCCCTTGTACGAAGAATGGCAGTCGCTGCCTGAAGAAACAGAGAACGTTGTTTTATTAAAAGAAGACCAAGTTCAATTAGAAGAAACCTTTCAAGAATATATGTACCTAGACAAAGAACGACAACGTTTGACCAAAGAGTTATCTCTTCAGTCAGAAGCGCTCGATGTTCCAGAAGGCTATGCTTTTTACCTAGAACAAGAAGCATTAATTCAACAATTGTTGAATCAACGTTATGATATGCAACAATTGATGACGGAATCGGAATGGATGACCCAAACCTTTGATCAAAATCGTCAAGAAATGGTCCTTTTAGAGAACGAATGGTCATGGTCGCCTGAACGACCACCACAGCTTTTTTATGACAACGAAACCGTTCAAAAGTGGCGCCAACAACAAGTTGCGTATACGCAAGCTCTTCAAAAAGGCCAAGAACAAAAAGCATTCTTGGCTTCTCAAATTGAAAATTTGGAAGACCAGTTAACGGACTTTGAAAAAGAGCACGCTGCATTTTTTGGTGAAGCGACGCGTGCCCAAAAAGCGCAGAAAACAAGTCAACCACTTTGGTTATTGCTAGGAAGTATCCTTGCATTACTGGGTTTCTTTTTGCCGAGCCCTTTAAAATGGGGCCTAGTTCTCGTGGGAGTTAGTCTTATCGCAAAAGAAGTGATTGGCTACGCCACTAGAAAAGAAGCGTCCTCAGATGAAGTGAAAGAAGAATGGCAGACGAAACTTTCGCAACTAGATTATTTAAATGAACAGTTCCAACAAGCGCTGAATCAAGAACGTGAGGCACAACTGCAAGTGGAACAGCTTGAACAAGCAGTAGCGGAGCAAGCCCAAGTCCATCAATTAGGAAAAATGAATCAAATTGATACTTTAATGAATCAGCGGGAATTGATTACGCGCTATCTATTGCTTGTTCAAACAAATGAAGAACTCATGAGTCAATTGAAGGAAAATCAACAAAAACGCCAAGGATTTGAAGAACAAGTCTTTCCATTGATGACGCATTTACCCTTACAAGGAAAGAGCCTTTCCGAAAAGTTACACTTTTTAGAAGGATTTGCTGAAGAAATGGAGAAAGTTCGCTTTGCTCAGGAGTATCAAGCAGATGGCTATCTCAAACAGCAGTTACGAGAGTTGAAAACTAAACAGCAAGAAGCGTTAACACGAATTCAGCCTTTACTAATTCGTTATCGGATTCTATCAATCGCTGATGTTCCAATGAGGATTCAACAGCTGACGACTCAGCAAGCTCAAGTTGGTCGTGGGCAAGAATTAGCGACACAATTAGGCAATCTGTTTCCAGAAGCGGTAACAGAGGCAACGTTAAAAGACCGTTCTTTACAACTGGCGCAGCAACAAGCACTGGAAGAAAGTCAGTTAAATAAAATACAAGAACAGTATCAAGCGTTGATTTATGAAAAACAACAATTAATGACGGATGGTACCTTAGATGAGTTGTATCAACGACAAGCAATTTTAAAAGCGGAAATCAAAGAACTAGCTCAACGTTGGTCTGGGTATCAACTAGCGGGACAACTGTTAATGGACCTATTAACAGAGCTTTCGGAACAACAATTGCCCAGCTTATTACAGTATGCATCAAGCTACTTTGCACTTTTAACAAATCAGCGTTATCAATCAATCCAAGTAGCCGAAGGTCAACTAGTTGCGGTGACGAAAGAACAAGAAATGTTTTATTTACATGAATTATCAACTGGCACTAAAGATCAATTGATGATGGCTGTTCGTTTTGCCTTTTTAGCAGTCCAAGGCGAGCAACTGATTTGTCCAATTATCATTGATGATGGCTGGTTACACTATGATCATCAAAGAAAAGCCCAATTAGCTGAATTATTTACTAAGTTTGGTCAAAAACAGCAAGTCATTTGTTTTTCTTCTGACCAAGAAATGGTAAGCTATTATCAGGACTTACAACAAAGAGTAATTGCGTTAGAAGGAGGAAGCGTCAAGTGAAAAAATTACGTGAATTAACAGTAGAAGAACTTTTTGAATCATTTGTTCTAATTAAAAATGCCGATGTGCGTGTAGCTAAAAATGGGAAAAAGTTTATTGCCTTTACCTTTCAAGACACATCTGGCACGATTGACGGAAAATATTGGGACGCCTCTGAGGATGAAATTACACGATTTACTGCGGGAAACGTTGTTTTACTGAATGGGAAACGAGAAGTTTATCAAAACAAACCCCAAGTAAAAATTTTACACATGCGTTTAGCGACAGCAGAGGAACCAAGCCAGCCAAGTTTATATATGGAACGAGCGCCTTTGAAAAAAGAAGAGATGGTCGAGGAAATCAATCAAGTAATTTTTGAGATTACCAATGCTCATTGGAATCGTATTGTGCGCTATCTTATGACGAAATACCAACAAGAATTTTATGAATTTCCTGCAGCCAAACGGAACCATCATGCCTTTGCAAATGGCTTAGCTTACCACACTTTCTCAATGTTACGCCTAGGCAAAGCAATTGCTAAGGAATATACTGAAATTAACACGTCACTATTATACGCGGGGATTATTTTACATGACTTAGGAAAAGTTTTAGAGTTATCTGGCGCTATTACGACAGAATATACGGTGGCAGGGAACTTAATTGGTCATTTAGTTTTGGTGGATGAGGAAATTACCAAGGCGTGTTTGGCTTTAAAAATTGATGATCGAGAAGAAGACGTTGTCGTTCTTCGGCACATGGTCTTAGCCCACCATGGATTATTGGAGTATGGCTCACCTGTGCGGCCAAGAATTATGGAAGCGGAAATCTTACATCAAATTGATACCATGGATGCGTCCATTCAAATGATGCTAGGGGCCATTCGTCAAACACAGCCTGGGGAGTATACGGAACGAATCTTTGGTTTAGATAACCGCAGTTTCTATGTTCCAAAAGATAAATAAAAAAAGGGAGTGGTCAATCGACCACTCTCTTTTTTATGCTTATTTAGAAGAAGATTCTGTTGCTTTGCTTGAAGAATCTGTTGCTTTTTCAGAGTCGCTTGTTTTGGTATCACTTGTTTTAGAATCACTTGATTTTGATTCTTTTTTCTCTGAAGAAGCGCTTGAAGATTCAGTTTGCATGTAGCCTGCTAAAGCGTTCTTGAAGGCATCATCTTTAATTTTCACATTGGCCGCTTTTAATTCGTCACTAATAACTTTTGCTTGGAATGTTTGATCGGCTAATTTTGTCTCTTCAGCAATTTTCTTGATCTCTTTTTCATAAGGTTTCATGTCATTGCCTTTTGCTTTGTTTTTCGTCATTTTCACTACATAGTAAGTTGTTTGGTACGTTTGTGCGTTTGTTGCAGCAATTGGTTCTGATACTTCGCCATCTTTTAGTTTGAAGGCAGCTTCTTTAACTTCGGCAGGAACAGTTGTTGATTGTGAATCAAATTTAATTTTACCGCCGTCTTTTTTCGTTGCAGCATCGGTTGATTTGTCTTTGGCAATTTTTGCGAAATCGCCGCCGTCAGTGATTTCTTTCTTGACAGCTTTTGCATCATCTTCTGAAGCAACTTGGATAATTTGTGCTTCTACTTCTGGATGGAAGCTTGCCCAAGCTGTTTTTAAGTCTTCATCTGTAATTTTCAAATGATCTTTCAAACCTACTTGCATTGCTTCGGCTTGTTTTAATTGTTTCTTGAATGATTTTTCAGTTAAACCAGCTTGTGTTAGTGCATCAGAGAATTTTCCGCCTTGCGCTTCCACTTGTTTTTTAGCGTCATCAAATTTCTTTTGAATGGCTTTGTCAGTTACTTTGTCGCCATATTTTTCTTCAAAGACTTTATAAATAACCATTTGGCTAAACGCTTGTTGGCTCGTGCTTTGTTCTTTAATTTGGTTATAAAAATCATCAACAGTAATTGTTGAACCTTTCATTGTTGCGATATCTTTTGAACCGCTTGAACACGCTGCTAAACTAAAAACGGCCATTGCGCCCGCTGCAGCTAAGATTAGTTTTTTCTTCATTCTCTTATGCACTCCTGTTTTTTTTAGTTTTATTTCTGTTATAACTATACCATACCTCATTTTGAAAAAGAAAGAGTCTCAGGCATAGTTTCAAACAAAATTCGTATTTACGTCACACTTTTTATTTTTTTAATAACAAAAGAAATAATTAACATCAAAGACTTTACTTTTGCTTGTTAGTTTGTGTGTCAGGTAATTCAGCCGTGATTTTGGCAATTTGTTCTTTAATTTGAGCAATCCGAGGTTCCGCTTGGAATTTGAAATCAGTGATTTCTTGTTGCAGGTCTTTTGAAAATTCAGTGGCCAGTGGAACGTTTTCTTCGACAACTGCCAAATTTCGTTGCACCTGATCCCAGTCATTCGTGACTTGATTTTTCAGTGAACGATAGTCCTCTAGCTCATTGATTAAATGTTGGCGTGTTTCTTTCCCGCTTCTTGGAGCAGCCAACAAACCGCCAATGGTACCGGCAGCTGCGCCAAAAAAGAGACCTTTAATAAATTTTTTCATTTAGTTCACCTGCTTTGCAATGGTTTCAGCAATTTCTTGCATCGCTTCGGCGGAATAGTCCTCTTGATGATTGCCAAAATGAATTGAGAAATCATCTTCTTTTGAATAACGGGGAATCAAATGAACGTGGGAATGGAAAACGGATTGATAAGCCACTTCCTTATTGTTATTTAAAATGTTTAATCCTTCCATTTCTGGAAAAGCTTTTTCTAATGCTCGTGCTACTTTAGGAATACGAGCAAAGACGTCACTTGCTAAAACGTCATTATATTCAAAAATATCAGCAACGTGTTGTTTTGGAATCATTAAGGTATGTCCTTTGGTCACTTGTGTGATGTCTAAAAACGCGTAGACTTTCTCGTCTTCATAGACTTTATAACTTGGGATTTCGCCGTTGATAATTTTACAAAAAATACAATCATTCATGAAAAATTCCTCTTTTCTCTAGGTTCTTTCCTTTACTTTACCACAAGTTGATTTCTCTGTGGATGAAAAAGTACGTGAGTTCGCTAAAAAGTTCGTTTCATTTCGTGTATAATAAGAGAAAGAAAAAAGTCCATTTAATTAAGGGAGTAATTTTTGAATTCTTGGTTCGCTTAGGGTTTAATAATGGTAGAGAGAAAAGGTTGGAGGCAAAAGAAATGAGCTTAACAATTGAACATTTAACAGGAGGTTACGGCCATATTCCTGTCTTAAAAGATATTAATTTTGACGTCAAGTCTGGTGAAATGGTTGGTTTAATCGGCTTGAATGGTGCGGGGAAAAGCACCACCATCAAAAATATTATTGGGTTACTTACGCCGCAAAAAGGCAAAATTATGATTGACGGGGAAACATTGCAGCAAGCCCCTGAAGAATATCGTAAAAAAATCGGGTATATTCCGGAAACACCTTCTTTATATGAAGAATTAACATTGAAAGAGCATATCGAAGTAACGGCCTTGGCTTATGATATTCCATTAGAAGAAGCATTCAAACGAGCGGAACCATTACTAAAAACGTTCCGCTTAGACAATAAATTGGAATGGTTTCCTGCTAATTTTTCAAAAGGCATGAAACAAAAAGTCATGGTACTTTGTGCATTCTTAATTGAACCGAGTTTATATATTATTGATGAACCTTTTCTAGGCTTAGATCCTTTAGCAATTCATGCTTTATTAGAATTAATGGATACGATGCGTAAGCAAGGGGCAGCGATTTTAATGTCCACGCATATTTTAGCAACAGCTGAAAAATATTGTGATCGTTTTGTGGTACTACACGAAGGGAAATTACGGGCAAACGGTACAATGGCTGAATTACGTGCAGAATTTAATTTACCAGAGTCTTCTTTAGATGATATTTATCTTGCCTTGACGAAGGAAGAAAAGGTGGGGTAACATGGGCGAATTTTTTAGTCAACGTTTGTCACGGCATTTCAAAAAAATGTCCAAGTACTTGCGCTATATTTTAAATGATCATTTTGTTTTAGTCTGTATGTTTTTATTAGGCGGATTAGGTCTGTACTATTCCCAGTTGTTAAAAGAATTACCTCGTGATTTTGTTTGGGGCAGACCGTTAATTCTGTTGGGCTGGCTGCTACTCATTCAAGTTGGTAAGTTGGCTACTTTGACAGAAGAGCCAGACAAGGTGTTTTTATTACCAAAAGAAAAACAATTCGCTGCTTATCTGAAACGGGCGCTGCGCTACTCTTTAATTTTACCGATTGTGGTCAGCTTTCTAGGAAGTGGCCTATTGATGCCGTTGATTGTAGTCACAACAGGTTGGTCGTTTCAAACCTTCTTTTTATTTTTGGTCATGCTAGTTTGTATGATTTATACACATCTTAGTTTACAAAGCTACGGGCTCTATCATCTTTCGTCAACCACTTACCGTAGTTGGTGGTTCGTTTGGTTGATCAGTAGTCTCTTGATTATGACGGGAGCCATTTACTGGACGCCTTGGGTTGGTGTGATTGGTGGCATCATTCTGGCCGTTTGTTTATCGAGTATTTGGCAAAATAAGATGAAACAGAGTTTCTTGGATTGGGAAAAAATGATCCAAAAAGAACAAAACAGAATGCATAGAATTTATAAATTCATTCAGTTGTTTACAGATATTCCTGAAGTGAGTAGTACAGTGAAACGTCGTAAATACTTAGATCCTCTCCTCGGAGTAGTCAAAAAAACATCTGAGAACACGTATGCTTACTTATTCATTCGGAGCTTTTTACGAGGTAGCGAATATAGCGGCTTATTGTTTCGTTTGATTTTGGTTGGTGGCGTGCTACTCTTCTTTTTACAAGAATTCTGGATTGCGTTGGTAGTTGCTTTATTGTTTGTTTATTTAATCGGGTTCCAGTTGATTCCCATGTACACGCAATTTGATTATATGGTGATGACACAGCTATATCCAATTTCAATAGAAAAAAAACAAGCAGCAATTCGCCGGTTAATTGGCGGCGCATTGTCTGTTGCAGCCATTATTTTTGGTGGGATTGTCTGCCTTCGTTTAGGCAGTTTGCAAAATAGCTTGCTCATTCTGGGTGCCTTAATTGTAGAAGTTGTGATTTTCACTAAAATGTATGTTCCAATGCGCTTGAATAAGTTATAAAGATGAGAAAACCCAGCAAAATTTACAAAAGAACCACATAGAAGCTTGACGAAGCAAGGTTTGGCGACTAAAATGGTAATTGCTGTAAAAATTGCAATAAAATTGTGTTGAGATAGGAGATAATTTCCATGGAATTTCAGTTGGATAAAGACTGGCGTCTGCAGCCGATAAAGGGCGCAACTGGTCAAACATACATGGGAATAAAAGAAACAGAGAAAGTGTTCATTAAACGAAACACTTCTCCACTTCTTGCAGCATTGTCTAAAGAAGGGTTAGCCCCGAAGATGATTTGGACAAAGCGGACAGCGAATGGCGACGTACTAACAGCCCAAGAATGGCTGGAAGGACGTTTATTACATGCGGACGAAATTGGCAAACGCAATGACGTGATTGACGTGTTATACCAATTGCATCATTCTAATTTGCTGAAAGACATGTTGAAAAAAATTGGTGGCGAAGTTTGTACCCCGCTAACAATGTTGAAAGAGTATAAGCGTCAACTACCTAAAGAATTAAAACGAAACAGTTATTTAAAAGAAGTAATCACTTATTTATATAATCATTTACCAGAATATCCAGAAACTAGCTATGTGGCTGTCCACGGCGATGTGAATCATCGGAATTGGTTAGTCTCGAATAATTATCTCTATTTAGTAGATTGGGATTCTGTGATGGTCGCGGACCCAGCGGTAGATTTAGGAATGATTTTGAGTCATTATGTGCCTCGTTCCGGTTGGAATCAATGGTTACTATCTTATGGTTTAATTCCTAATGAAAGTACAGTTCAACGAATTTATTGGTATGGTTTATTTAGCTTTTTACAAGAGATTGTTCGTCATCACCAAGAGGGCGAAAGAAGAGCAATGACTGCAGAAATTTTACAATTAAAACGAATGTTTAGTAGTTAAACTAATTCATTTAACATCCACACAGGCTGGCGAATTTCACCAGTCTGTTTTTAAAAGAAAGGAATTTTAAATATGCGTGTAAGAAATAGACCCGGAGCAGCAGAATATATGGCAAAATATCCACAATATGTGGTAGAAGGTCCTGAAAAATGGCAAGGGAAATGGCAAGAACGTTTTGGCAATAATCATCCCATCCACATTGAAATTGGTTCAGGTAAAGGTCGTTTTATTTATGAAATGGCTAAAGCACATCCTGAAATTAATTATATTGGTATCGATATGCAATTAAGTATTTTATCGATTGCATTAGATAAGCTAGTGGCCGAGCCGTTACCTAATCTACAGTTATTGCGAGTAGACGGCGAAGCATTAACAGAATATTTTGCTGAAAATGAAGTAGATTTAATCTATTTAAATTTTTCAGATCCTTGGCCAAAGAAAAAACATGAAAAACGTCGTTTAACGTATAAAAACTTTTTAGCGACAGATGAAATTATTTTAAAACCAAATGGAGAAATTCATTTTAAAACGGATAATCAAGGGCTCTTCGAATACTCATTAAGTAGCTTTTCTAAATATGGCATGATTATTGAACGTGTGTGGCTAGATTTGCATAATAGCGAGTTTGAAGGCAACATTATGACAGAATACGAAGAAAAATTTTCTAGTCGTGGTCAACGAATTTATCGAGTAGAAGCACGTTTTGTTGCAAAATAAAAGAGGTCGGGACAGAACCGTTTATCAGTTTTTGAGCGTGGAGCAAAAATCCAAAGTGATTTTTGTCCCACGCTCTTTTTATTATTTAAGAAAGCCTAAGTTGTCGTTCTTAAAGCATAAGCGTCCAATAAAATTCTTGCCAGAATGGATAGTGGTAATCGTGAACGCACTTCATAATCGGGGAAAAAGGAGCCTTCTGATTTGAAACCCACGAACGGAATTTCAATATATTTCATTAAACTAGAGTGTTTGCTTGCAGTTAAAAGGATAGTCCCAATTTCTGAGTCGTAACAGTTTTTACCAGCGACAACTAATTCTTGGGTTTCTCCGTTTAAAGAAACAAAAAGAGCCACATCTTTTTTTGATAACTTTTTACTAATATTTTTAATAATTTCTGGGTCCGTATGCAGTTCACAGTATTTGCCAGCCAATTGAAACTTAACCATCATTTCCTGAGCAATTAATTCTGAAAAACCTCTAGCAAAGATAATAATCCGTCGAGAAGCCTTGATTTTTTGGATCGCATCTTCGATATTACCAATTTCAATCATGTTAATCGTACGAGTTACTTCTTCTTCATTCTTTAAAATGGCCGTCCGAATTCCTCGGTCTACTTTTTCTAATGCTGAAAAATTTATATTTTGGTTTTCTTTATCTTTCAAGTGATGCTTGAAGGATGTGAAACCTTCATAGCCTTTCTTTTTCATGGTTCTTACAATCGTCGCAGTTGATACGTTGGCTCGTTCGCTTAATTTTACAATGGAATAATCAGGGATTTCTAAAATATGTGTTTCGATAAAATGCCAGAGATATTGCTCTGACTCACTCAATTTTTGTTCCATAATGACCAGCCCTTCTTTCTTTCACTAAAAAAACATTTATAAGCCTATTTTTAATGAAAAAAAATAAAAAAGCTAGAGAAATTATGAAATTGTAAATGTTTTCTATATTTTTGCGAAAGAATGAAAACCTTTACATAGTATTTTGAGACATAATAAAGAGGAGAAAGGAGGAACTACAGTGACCATTTATACATGTACATTAAATTTAGCCATTGATTTATTTATCGAAACAGAAGAGCTAGTTCCTTTTGTCGTGAATCGCACGAAGGAAGATGATATTCAAGCAAACGGGAAAGGAGTCAATGTTTCCCTAATTTTAAAGATGTTAGGGATTGATAATACCGCTTTGGGAGTCAAAGCTGGTTTCACTGGGAACTATGTCGAGGATTATTTAAAAGAAAAAGAGATAACCACTGATTTTATCGAAGTCGCTGGCACAACGAGAATCAATGTGTTTACAAAAGTTACCCAAGATCAAAAGGAATACAAATTAGTCAATAAAGGACCAAAATTATCTGAAGAACATGTACGACGTTTTTTGAAAAAAATTTCAGAGTTACGTAAAGGGGATTATTTGTGTGTATCAGGAAGTTTACCACAAGGGGTTTCGCCAAGTATTTTGATTGAAATTAGCCGAATTTGTTTTGAAAAGCAGGTGTTCTTAATTTTAGACAGTAGTTATGAAGAAATTTTAGATTGTTTGCCTTATCAACCATTTTTATTGAAACCAAATGAAGAAGAACTTCAAGAGTGGTTTCATACAGAAGTGCAGACTAAGGACGATTACATTTTTTATGGACAAGAATTACTGAAGCGGGGAGCCAAAAATATTTTACTTTCTTTAGGTAGTGAAGGGGCTTTATTTATGAATAATGAAAAGGTTCTTTCAGGTAATTCACCAACTGGAATGGTTGTGAATACAGCTTGTTCAGGGGATGCAATGTTAGGTACCTTTTTAGCTGGCTGGCATCAAGGACTTTCATTGGAAAAAAATTTAAAAAGAAGTATTGCAGCAGGTAGTTCAACAGCATTTCGCAAAGGATTGACAGATTTTTCAGATGTTCAGGAGTTAGAGCAACAAATAAAGATTCAAGAGGAGGAATAAACAGATGGCTACGTATCAATTAATAGCTGCTACAGGTTGTCCGACGGGAATAGCGCACACGTATATGGCACAGGAGGCATTGGAACAAGCTGCGAAACGTAAAGGTATTACGATTAAGGTTGAAACACATGGTCAGATTGGCATAGAAAACGAGTTAACACCTGCAGAAATCCAAGGAGCGGAGGCAGTCATTATTGCCGCCGACAAAGACGTTCAAGCAGAACGTTTTGCTGGGAAACGAATCATTGATGTCCCTGTCAGTGTGGGGATTAAAGAAGCAGATCGCTTAATTGAAGAAGCACTCGCAGGCAAAGGATCGATTGCAGCCGAAAACCAAGCAGTGGACGAACTTGAACAGGAGACACAAATTTCTTCAGTAAATGTTGGACATAGTATTTATAAAAACTTAATGAATGGCGTCTCTCACATGTTGCCGTTTGTAGTAGCAGGCGGCGTTTTAATTGCTCTTTCTTTTGCTATTTGGGGCATTTATTCATTTGATCCAGAAAGTAGTCAGTATAATGCTACCGCCGCTATGTTAAAAAGTATTGGTGATGCCTCAATGGGCATGATGGTGCCAATCTTATCTGCGTATATCGCAGAGGGGATTGCCAAACGACCTGGTTTGGTTGTGGGCTTTGTCGGTGGTTTGATTGCTAACACGGGTGGTACTGGCTTTTTAGGAGGGATATTATCTGGTTTCCTTGCTGGGTATTTCATTCTTTTATTACAAAGAGTATTTAAAGGTTTGCCTAAATCATTAGATGGTTTAAAAGCAATTTTCCTTTATCCAGTCATTGGCGTTGCAGTTATTGGTATCACTATGTCTTTATTAGCAGATCCGATGAAAGCTGTTAACGAAGGAATGATGAGCTTTTTAGCTAGTTTCCAAAACTCCAGTCCGTTGGTTTTAGGAATTATTGTGGGTTGTATGTGTGCCTTTGATATGGGAGGTCCAGTTAATAAAGCGGCCTATGTTACTGGGACGGCACTCTTAGCTCAAGGCAATACTTCTTTTATGGCAGGAGTTTCTGCTGCCTGCATAGCTCCACCTTTAATTACAGGCTTTGCTACATTATTCTTTGGAAAATACTTTGACACAAATGAACGCAATGCGGGCCTAGTGAACTTTATTTTAGGCTCCACACATATTACAGAAGGCGCTATTCCGTTTGCGGCAAAAGACCCATTGAAAGTTTTACCAATTATGATGCTCGGATCTTCAATTGCGGCAGTCCTAACGTATATGTTTGGGGTACAAGTGCCAGCACCTCATGGAGGATTTCTTGTTTTACCAGTTGTTACTCACGCTGTTCAATGGGTTCTGGCAATTTTAGCTGGTTCATTGGTAGGCGGTTTATTGCTAGGTTTTGTACAAAAAAGTAGAATCGCCAAACAAGAGCAATCGTTATCAAAAAAATGAAATAACAGGAATTAGGAGTGGATGGAATGGCTTTTATTAAAGAAAATCATATTTTTTTAAATCAACAGTTACAAACGCAAGAGGATGTTTTTCACTTTTTAGCAAAAAAATCAACAGAATTGGAAGTTGCTCAGGACGCACAGGAAGTTTTCGATAAACTGAACGAGCGAGAACAAGAAGGAACAACGGGGATGATGAATGGATTTGCGATACCTCATGCAAAAGCAGCAACGATTCAACAAGCGGCCATTATCATCGTTACCTTGGACCAAGGTGTTGAGTGGCAGAGCCTTGACAACCAATTAACGGAGTTTGTGATTGCGCTGTTTATTCCAGATGCCGAAGCTGGCACGACACATTTGAAATTACTCTCTTCCGTTGCGCGCCTCCTATTAAGAGAAGAAGTTACTTCTGGACTGAAACAAGCAAGTTCGCCAGCTAAAATTGCTACGTTACTAAATAATCAATTAGGAGAGGGAACAGAATGAAAAAAATTAGTGAACAAAAACGTAAACATTTAGAAAATCTGGTAGATGATCAAGGGATTATTGGCGCACTAGCCATTGATCAACGTGGGGCCTTAAAACGCATGATGGGAAAATACAAAGAGGTGACTGCGCAAGAAATCAGTGACTTTAAAGTATTAGTATCTCGTTGCTTAACACCAGAGACTTCAGCAATTTTGTTGGATCCAGAATATGGCCTAGCTGCTGCTGAAAATCGAGCACAAACTTCAGGTTTGTTACTTGCGTATGAAAAAACGGGCTACGATGCTTCGACACCAGGACGGTTACCCGATAGTCTTGATGTTTGGTCGGTTAAGCGTTTAAAAGAAGCGGGCGCAGACGCGTGTAAATTTTTACTTTATTACGATGTTGACGAAAGTGAAGCAATCAATGAACGAAAGAAAGCTTATATAGAACGGATTGGTTCAGAGTGTTTAGCCGAAGAAATTCCATTCTTTTTAGAAATTGTCTCTTATGATGCAAACAATTCGGATAGTGCTTCAAAAGAATACGCTAAAGTAAAACCGTACAAAGTAATTGAAGCGATGAAAGAATTTTCAAAGGATCGCTATAATGTTGATGTTTTAAAAGTAGAAGTCCCTGTGAACATGAATTTTGTAGAAGGTTTTGGCACTGAAAGCCTTTATAGCCAAGATGAAGCGCAGGCCTTTTTCAACATGCAAAGTGAAGCAACACAACTTCCATTTATTTTCTTGAGTGCAGGGGTTAGTGCTGCGATGTTTCAGGAAACATTGAAATTTGCAAAAAAAGCAGGTTCCTCGTTTAATGGAGTCTTATGTGGTCGCGCAACTTGGGCAGACGGCGTGCTTCCATTTGTTCAACAAGGTTCTGAAGCAGCCGTTGCGTGGCTTGAAACAACTGGTAAAACAAATGTTGAAGAATTAAATCAGGTTTTAAGAGAGAGCGCAGTATCAGTCTTTGAAAAAATACAGTAATTAAGCTGAAAATATTTACTGAATTTAAACTATTTGGTCATCTGAATTAAATTTTTTCAGAAATCGTCTTCTTTAAGTGAACTCAATGTACGCAAACTCAAAAGATATGATATAATTATTTTGATATCGATGTATGAACACCCAAAAAGTAACAGTGCTTTACTTTATTTGGGGAAAGTTGGGGTATTATGGGAATTCCTAAAGAAGGCGAGTTTGTAACCATTCAGAGTTATAAACATGACGGACATTTACATCGAACGTGGCGTGATACGATGGTACTAAAAACGAGCGAGTATTCTTTAATTGGTGTGAACGATCACACGTTAGTAACGGAATCCGACGGACGTCGGTGGGTGACTCGTGAACCAGCCATTGTTTATTTTCACAAGAAATATTGGTTCAATATAATAGCAATGATTAGAGAAAAGGGGGTTTCGTATTACTGCAATCTGGCTTCGCCATATGTTTTAGATGACGAAGCGTTGAAGTATATTGATTATGATTTAGATATCAAGGTTTTTCCAGATGGTGAAAAACGTTTACTAGACGTTGATGAATATGAATTTCATAGCAAACTAATGGATTATCCAGAAGATATTGACTTCATTTTAAAAGAAAATGTCAAGACTTTAGTGGATTGGATTAATAACGAAAAAGGCCCCTTCTCGCCCGAATATGTAGATATCTGGTATCAACGTTATCAACAGCTATCAAAAAAATAGCCGATGTAAACAGCCCACAAAAGGAGCTTGGAGCATTAGCCAAAATGGCTAATGCTCCAAGCTCTAAATTTTCCGATTTAATTGGTGTTATAGTTCTTTATTCATTTCGTAGTGTTCAATGCCAGCATCCATAAAAGGTGCGCCTGTTTTTTGGTAACCTAAACGTTCATAGAAGCCTACAGCGGTGACTTGTGCTCCTAGAGTAATCTTGTGGTAGCCTTGTTCTTTGGCAAAATTTTCCGCCGCTTCCATAATCACTCGTCCATAGTCGGCGCCACGGTAAGCTTTTTCAACGGCCATTCGTTGTAATTTCATAACGGCATTTTCTAGTGGAAGCAAGCGACAAGTTGCGACAGCTACATGATCCGTGTACAAAACAAAGTGAATACAACGTGCTTCATATTCATCGATTTCCATCTCTTCTGGTACCCCTTGTTCCGCTACGAATACGCGTTGACGAAGCCGGACAGCATCTAAATAAAGATCACTCATGGTATCTTTTGTTTGAGCTACATGCATAGAAAAACCCCCAAGTTCAGAATCTGTTTCTATTTTATTATACCACGAAAAAGTTCTAGAAATGAAGTATTCTCAATGACTGAGGGGGGAAGGTGTGATAAAATAAAACAGCAACAATTGAATAAAAATAAAGGAGGAGCCGCTGTGATTAATCGATTTAAAGAATCGAAATTATTTTTCTGGTCAGTTGAATTACTTGTCGTGGCCATGCTATTATTTATTGCTTCGAAAATTAATTTCTTATTTGCACCGATTGGGACATTCTTCTCAACGTTGTTTGCCCCAGTCTTAGTAGCAGGCTTTTTGTATTATTTACTAAATCCTGTGGTCAATCTACTAATGAAGACGAAAATGAAACGAATTTATGCCGTCTTACTGGTATTTTTATTACTAATCATCGCATTAGTTCTGATCCTATTAACAATTATCCCTAAGTTGGCAGATCAGCTAGCTAGTTTAGCATCAAGTATGCCGGATTTCTTTAAACAAGTGGAGACCTGGATTTATGAGATTGCGGAGTTACCTATTTTTAAACAAATTGATTTAACAAGCTATATTGAAAAAATGGATATTTCTTATGCCAATATTATCCAACAATTTTTAAGTAGTTTATCAAGTAGCTTAGGTTCAATCGTATCAACGGTGGCGTCAACCACTATTGTTTTGGTCACTGCGCCATTTATTTTATTTTATATGTTAAAAGATGGAGATAAGCTAGTACCAGCGATCCAACGCTTTTTACCTGAGAAAAGAAAAGATGATATTGTGGATCTTTTAGGACAATTGAACCAAACCTTATCCAGTTATATTAGTGGACAAGCGATTGAATGTTTATTTGTCGGTACATTTACGATTATTGGGTATTCATTGCTTGGTGTTCGTTATGCCTTTTTATTTGGTGTCATTGCCGGCTTTACGAATTTGATTCCCTATCTAGGACCTTATCTAGGATTAGCGCCCGCTGTCTTAGTGACCATCTTTAATGAACCCGTCAAAGCAGCCTTATGTTGTTTAGTGGTGCTAGTGGTTCAACAATTGGACGGAAATATTATTTATCCAAACGTTATCGGAAAATCTCTAAAAATCCATCCGTTAACGATTATTTTAATTTTATTGGTAGCAGGAAATTTAGCAGGTTTGCTAGGTATTTTCCTCGGTGTCCCATTTTACGCAATCTGCCGGACCATTATCTACTATGTTATTGATATGGTCAAAGCGGGTCGTAGTGAAAAAGTTACCAATGCCGTTCTTTTAGGGAATGAAACAAATACGAAAGAAAATAACGGTTAATGATTGAATCCGCTAATCTTTCGTGCTATGATTTTATGGATTAGGATAGAAAATAACCTGTCATAATACTGATTGTGTCTGTTTCTAAGCCTAACCATAAAAAGAGGAAGAACGTTAAAAGAGTACGAAAGTACAGCCTCGGAATTATCAACAATTAAGGAGAGAGAGAACATTATGAATAATGCTGACCCTGAGAGTCAGTCGCTAATTGCGCAACTTCTATTATTAGTCGTGTTGACGTTTATCAATGCCTTTTTGGCAGCGGCGGAAATTGCAGTCGTATCTGTTAACAAGAATCGTGTGGAACAAAAAGCGGAAGACGGCGACGCAAAAGCTCAAAAATTGCTTAAGGTATTGCAAGACCCCAATAACTTTTTATCCACAATCCAAGTAGGGATTACTTTGGTTAATATCCTATCTGGTGCTTCATTAGCAGAGACTTTATCTAGTCGTTTGGCCCCTGTATTAGGTGGCGGCGCCGCAGCTAAGAGTCTTGCCAGTATCATTATCTTAGCGTTGTTAACGTACGTTTCCATTGTATTTGGTGAATTATATCCTAAACGAATTGCCATGAATAAATCAGAAGAAGTCGCTCAATTGACTTCTGGTGCAGTCCGCTTTTTAGGAGTTATCGCGCGTCCCTTCGTTTGGTTGCTATCGGCTTCGACCGATTTATTATCCAAAATCACACCAATGACTTTCGATGATGCCGATTCGAAGATGACACGAGATGAAATGCGCTACATGCTTGAAACAGAAGGTGTTTTGGAAAACGAAGAACTAGAAATGTTACAAGGTGTCTTTTCATTAGATACAAAAGTGGCACGAGAAGTAATGGTTCCTCGGACAGACGCATTCATGGTTGACATCCAAGATGATGTCCAAGAAAACATCAATTTAATTTTAGGAGAAAATTATTCTCGGATTCCTGTTTATAGTGAAGACAAAGATAAAATTGTTGGTATTTTACATACCAAAACGTTACTAAAAGCTGCACGTAATTTAGGCTTTGAAAACATTGAATTAGGCGCGATCATCCAAGAACCATTATTTGTCCCAGAAACCATTTTTATTGATGATTTACTTTATGAGTTAAAACGAACACAAAACCAAATGGCGATTTTACTAGATGAATATGGCGGTGTTGTCGGTTTAGCAACACTGGAAGATTTACTAGAAGAAATCGTTGGTGAAATTGACGATGAAACAGATGAAGTAGAAAATTTATATACACAAGTGGCCGACAATGAATATTTGGTTCAAGGACGCATGTTAATTGACGAATTTAATGAAGTATTTGAAACAGATTTACACATGAGCGATGTTGATACAATGGCAGGTTACTTAATTACAGCATTAGGAACCATTCCTGATGAAGGGGAAAAACCTTCTTTTGAAGTGGGCAATATTAAGTTAACTGCTGAAGAAATGGAAGGCACACGTTTGCTAGTCTTACGCGTTCATTTCTACGATGAAGAAACTGTCGATGAAGAACCAGAAGAAAATCGTCGTTTTTTCCGTAAAGAAATGGAAGATGACGAACCAAGACGTTAAAAATAACCTGTGACATCAGTCGTTTTGACTAATGTCGCAGGTTTTCCTTTTAAAAAACAGCCAACAGCAGCTCTTTATTCTCAAGGCTTGACATGATATACTAGCAAAGGTTAATCAAAAATTATGCTGAAGAAAATAAATAAATAAACATCACAAGTGATAAGGAGATTTTTATGACGATCAATCAAAAAGAAGCAGTCGATAGTCGCCGTACGTTTGCGATTATTTCCCATCCGGATGCTGGGAAAACAACGATTACTGAACAATTATTATTATTTGGGGGCGCCATCCGCCAAGCTGGAACAGTCAAAGGGAAAAAAACAGGGAACTTTGCCAAATCTGACTGGATGGAAATTGAAAAACAACGGGGAATTTCGGTAACGAGTTCTGTGATGCAATTTGATTATCAAGATAAACGGATTAATATCTTGGACACCCCAGGGCATGAGGATTTCTCAGAGGATACGTATCGGACCTTAATGGCCGTGGATAGTGCTGTGATGGTTATTGACAGTGCCAAAGGGATTGAAGCACAAACGAAAAAACTTTTCCAAGTTGTTAAAAAACGTGGTATTCCAATTTTTACCTTTATTAACAAATTGGACCGTGATGGACGGGAACCATTGGAACTTTTAGAAGAATTGGAAGAACTATTGGATATTGAATCTTATCCAATGAACTGGCCAATTGGTATGGGAAAAGGCTTAGAAGGTCTATACGATATTTATAATGAACGTGTGGAATTATATCGTCCAGAAAATAATGGCGGGGAGCGTTTTATTCCTTTAAAAGATGGCGATATCCCAAGCGATTTACCATTGCACAATAACAGCGTTTATCAACAAGTGTTGGAAGATGTTGAGTTATTGGTAGAAGCAGGCGATGAATTTAGCGAGGAAAAAATCGCTCGTGGTGATCAAACGCCAGTCTTCTTCGGTTCTGCTTTGACAAACTTTGGGGTTCAAACATTTTTAGAAACCTTCTTACAATTTGCGCCTGCGCCACATGCGCATAAAACAGAAGAGGGTGGCGAAGTAAGTCCTTACGAAAAAGAATTTTCAGGCTTTGTCTTTAAAATTCAAGCGAATATGAACCCAGCCCATCGTGATCGAATTGCCTTTGTTCGAATTTGTTCAGGTGTTTTTGAAAGAGGCATGGACGTGACTTTAGGTAGAACAGGCAAAAAAGTCAAATTAAGTAACGTGACGCAATTTATGGCGGATGCCCGCGAAAACGTCACAGAAGCTGTTGCAGGCGATATTATCGGCGTGTATGACACAGGAAATTACCAAATTGGCGATACTTTGTATGAAGGGAAAATGAATGTTCAATATGAAGAGTTGCCGTCATTTACCCCTGAATTATTCATGAAAGTAACTGCCAAAAACGTGATGAAACAAAAATCTTTCCATAAAGGAATTTACCAACTGGTTCAAGAAGGAGCCATTCAATTATATAAAACATATTTAACGGAAGAATATATCATTGGCGCCGTAGGTCAATTGCAGTTTGAAGTTTTCCAATACCGAATGTCCAATGAATACAATGCTGAAGTAGTAATGACGCCAATGGGTTCTAAAATTGCCCGCTGGATTAATCCAGAAGATTTAGATGAACGCATGAGCTCTAGCCGAAACATTTTGGCACGGGACCGTTTCGACCAACCATTGTTCTTATTTGAAAACCAATTTGCGGAACGCTGGTTTGCGGATAAATATCCAGATGTTGAACTGAAAAGTTTGATGTAAAATTAATTTGTAATCAATCAGTAGCTGAATCTTTAGAAGATTGAAGCTCGGCGCAGTCATTCTCAAGATGATTGCGCTGAGCTTTTTCTTGTTATAAGGTATTAAAGTAGGCGTGATTGTTTTTTTTGAGATAGAATACTTACTATAACGAACCTATCAAGGAGTGGACAAGAACATGAATTTTTATGGTATCGAGTATTTAAAAAGCCAATCTAATTTAAATGATTACTTAAAGTATTTTTTTATTTTTGCTTTGTTAATCGGGCTAGTCATTGTGTTTAGTTTTTATGTGCGACATCAAATTCAAACGAAATATCGTGAATTAAGTATTATTATTTTTTTATCATTATTATTTGTTTTAGGGGTTCAATATTCCAATTATCAACTGAACCAAAATCAGCATTCACAATCTTCACAAATGGTACATTTTGTCGAACAAGTGGCACAGGAAAAAAAGGTTTCTCCAGAAAAAGTTTATGTCAATGGTACACAATTGGCTGACGGAACCATAGTTAAAATTGACGAAGTCTTTTATAAAATGAGTTTAAGTACGGATCAGCAGTCTTATACGTTACAAGAAACGTATTTATTAACACCAACGATTGAAATAATAAAGTAAAGTGAGGGAAAATTAATGCAGTTTTATAGTCCAATTATTATTAAATTTGCTTTAGGTATTATTTGTTTAATTGTCCAAATTAATTTGATGGGAAAAGGCAATTTGGCGCCCACATCGGCCATGGACCAAGTGCAAAACTATGTATTGGGGGGCATTATTGGTGGTGTTATTTATAATGATTCAATTACGGTGCTTCAATTTGTATTAGTGTTAATTTTGTGGACATTATTAGTCTTAATTTTAAAATTTGCAAAAGAACACAATCGCTATGTGAAGCAAATTGTGGATGGTAAACCCATTACTTTAATCAAGGATGGACAGGTTGTGGTGAAGGAATGTTTGAAAAATGGTATTTCTGCAAATGATCTGATGTTTAAATTACGAGCAAATGGTATTTATGAAGTCCAGCTTGTTAAACGGGCGGTTTTAGAACAAAATGGTCAATTAACAATCGTCGAATATGGCGATGAAAGTATTCGTTACCCGATTATTGTGGACGGTCAAGCCAACATGGATGTCCTAGAGTTAATCAAAAAGGATGAGCACTGGCTATTAACGCAAATCCAAGAACAAGGCTTCCAAAGATTACAGGAAATTTATCTAGGTGAGTATTTATCTGGGCAGTTAAGTTTATCGCCATATGAAGAAAAAACGATTGCTTAGCTATACTTTTTATCCTACTTATATTAGAATTGAATGGTAATTCAATGAGCTTTAAAAGGAGGAAAAATGAAAACTAAAAAGATAGTTGTCGGGTTATTTTGTTCAATGATTGTTTTAATGGGGTGCCAACCAGATCAACGAACTGAAAAGATGAAAGAAAGTACTGAAGCAGAAGCAGGCCAAGTAACGAGTGGTGCCTCGGAAGCCACTAATGCCACTTCTGTAAAGCAGGAGGAGCAGGCAAACACGAATAATCAATCGAAAGAGAGTGCTGCCAAAGTGAGTTATGAGCGTAATGGACATACCTTTGAAGTTGATGCTGTTTCTGGCGCTACAGTAGAAGCTAATAATGGACAATCAGGAATTAGCCCAGAAGAAAAAGCCCAGAAGATGTATTGGTCAGGTCGTCCAGAAATCGGGGAAGTTCAAGGGGATTATTATCATCATGAAGTCGTGTTTGATGGCGGCTATACGGCTTTAATTGATGTCGTTGTTAAGGATCAACAAATTCAGTTAGTGGAATTTGATGAACGTGGACCTAAAAACTATTATTCTGAAGAATGGGCAGGAGTGACAAAACGTTTATCCGGCTATGCAAATTTTCAAGCGAACAACGCCCGAACCGATCAATCGTTAGTGACCGTTGTTAATACGATGACTTTTTTAGAAAATCAAATGGTTGCTGAAAATCGTCTAGATGGCGCCTTCCAGACAGCCAAAGGTCAATCCAATAGCGCTAATAATGGCTATCTTCCTGCTGCTAGGGCTTTAGCCAAGGAAATTAAAGAACCCTCAAAAGAACATTATACAAGTCTAACAGAAGATTTTGGAGAGGGGCTTTCTGGACGTTTAACTGTTATTACGTTAAAAGATTCAGGGAAAATAACCGATCTTCGTTATGATGAATATTTTGCAGATACAGAAGAAGAGATTAAAGATGCGAAACTGAAGGCTTATTCTCGCCAATCAAAATATTTTTCTAAAGATTATGCTCAAAAATCGGGGGAAAATTTCAAAAAAGAAGTGGATGACTTAAGAAAAAAAGCAATCGAGGAAAATAAATTAGTCAGTCCGACAAATGAGGAAGCCTGGTCGGAAAATTATCAAAGTCTTGTAAAAAAAATAACGTCACAATAAATTAAAAAACTGCCGAAGTGGGGAAACTTCGGCAGTTTTTTTAGTTTTCCATGAGGGAAACTTTTAATGGAACAGACACTTCGGTCACATGGTTTAACTCAATGATAGAAATTTCATCTGGGTCATAAGCCTCTTTAGGTAATCGTTTTAACAGTTTTGCTAAAATTTCTTTTACTTCTGTCGGACGAATGCGACGATTTTTATTCATAATCAGAACTTCCACATGGTGAGCTGCTTCTGAATAGACAGCGGTCGTGTTTCCTGCTGAGTAGACTTTTACAAAGTAAGCATCCGTGTTTTCCAATTGTTTATTTACTAATTGTTTGTAGCTATTGGTCACATTCACTAATTTCATTTTATCACCTCATTATAGTTGTGTGCTGCAAAAGAGCGTTTCCAATTATGTACAGGAGTTCCAGATTGAATTTTTTCTATGAGGAACAAGTATACGAATATCTTTCTTCTATTATAGTTTTTTTTGATGAAAATAAAAAGTGAAAAGCATAAAAAAATCCGCACGCATTGTTATTAATGCGTGTGGATTTTTGATTATTCTGCTTGGTCAGATGTTGAAGTTTCTGTTTTAGTCACTTCTTGTGCGCCAGTTACGATAATTTTACCTTCGTTATCTAACGCTGCGACTAATTGATGATTTTCAGGATGATCTAGATAGTATTCAGCAATGCCGTCTTCAATTTGTTCTTGAATTGTTCGACGTAAAGGACGAGCGCCCATTGCAGGATCATAACCTAAATCAACGAGTTTCTCTTTGACTTCTGTTGGAACCTCAATGTGTAATTTTTGTTTAGCTAATAAGCCATTTACTTCTTCTAACATCAAGCTGACAATGTTCATCAGGTTTTCTTTGCTTAATGCTTTGAATTCGATAATACCATCGAAACGGTTAAGGAATTCGGGGGTGAAGAAGTTGTTCAATTGACCTAAAACGGATTTAGTCACACCTTCACGGGCAGCACCGAAGCCAACGTTGGCTTCCACAGCTCCTGTTCCAGCATTACTTGTCATGATAATGATGGTGTCTTTAAAGCTGACCGTACGACCTTGTGCATCTGTTAAACGACCATCGTCGAGAATTTGTAAAAACATGTGTAAAACATCAGGATGCGCTTTTTCAATTTCATCCAACAAAATTAAACTATAAGGATTACGACGGACTTTTTCTGTGAGTTGTCCAGCTTCGTCATACCCAACATAGCCTGGAGGAGAACCAATCAGTTTAGAAACACTGTGTTTTTCCATATACTCACTCATATCAAAACGAACCATCGAATCTTCTGAACCGAATAGCTCAAAGGCTAATTGTTTTGCTAATTCTGTTTTACCAACGCCTGTTGGCCCTACAAATAAGAAGGAACCAATTGGGCGGTTTTGTTTGCCTAGGCCTACACGATTGCGACGAATCGCTTTAGCTACTTTATCGACGGCATCATCTTGTCCGACAACATGAGCTTTTAAGTCAACAGCTAAATTTTTCAATTGGGTTTGTTCTTTTTCTTTTAAGTCACCGACAGGAATGCCAGTTTTTTGTTCCACAATGGCTTCAATATCTTTTTCAGTGATGACGGGTGTTTCTTCATCGCTGATTTGTTTTTCTTTCATTGCTTGTAATTTATTGATTTGATCACGATAGTAAGCCGCTTTTTCAAAATCTTCTTCTGCGGAAGCTTGTTGTTTTTGTTGTTCCGCTTCTGCTAATTTTTTATCAATTGTTTTTGGATCGACGAGTTGAATAGTTAGATTCATTTTTGAACCAGATTCATCTAACAAGTCAATCGCTTTATCTGGTAAAAAGCGATCTTGAATGTAACGGTTGGATAAGTTTGCTGCTGCGTTAATCGCTTCATCTGTATATTTGACATGATGATAATCTTCATAACGTTTTTGCAGACCATGTAAAATCGTTATGGTTTCGGCAACGGTTGGCTCATCTACTTGGACTGGTTGCATCCGACGTTCTAAGGCAGCGTCTTTTTCAATAATACGGTACTCATTTAAAGTTGTGGCACCGACTAATTGTAATTCACCACGTGCTAAGGCCGGTTTTAAAATATTGCCAGCATCCATATTGCCATCACCAGCAGCACCAGCACCCACAATTTCATGGACTTCATCAATAAATAAAATGACATTTTCAGCTTCAGTGATTTCTTCAATCAATTTTTGCATCCGTTCTTCAAATTGTCCGCGAATACCAGTTCCTTGAACAAGTGAAACCACATCTAAACGAATGACTTCTTTGTCCAATAATTTTTGGGGCACATCGCCATCGACAATTTTTTGGGCTAAACCTTCGACAACGGCTGTTTTACCAACACCTGGTTCACCGATTAAAACGGGGTTGTTTTTTGTACGGCGATTTAAGATTTCAATGACACGCTTAATTTCTTGGTCACGTCCTACCACAGGATCGATATCTCCTTGGCGTGCCGCTTCGGTGATATTAATCCCATACTCGCCTAGTAAACCTTGACCAGCGCCAGCGCCTCCGCGAGGGGGTTGACCGCCATTACCACCATCACCAAATTGAGTGGGTGGTGTTTGTTGTTCATAAGGATTACCTTGTTGCATTTGGCGAGAAAGAGAGCGATATAAATCGTCTAAACTCCCAAAGCCAAAAGGGTCTTGTCCCATATTTTGAGGGGAATTATTTGCTTGATTTTTTAATTTTTGATAGCAGCTTTGGCAATAGTCCAGTTGTTTTCTTTGACCATTCACATTTGCATATAAATGAATTGTTGCTTCATTTTGTTGACAATTTTGACAAATCATTGAATGAAACACATCCTTTCAAAATAACTGAGGCCAGAAAAATAGTTGTTTGCTCTATTATTTCTAGTAAACAGACCATTTTTCCTCAAACCAGCCAAGTACTAGATAGCAGGAATAAATTCTGTCTATAAAACCACTTGACCATTTTTGACCTTTGAGGTTATTATAGCATTTTTTGTAAGAGAATCAAGTAAAAGACCTTGTTTAAAAAAAGGCAAAGATTCGATTTTTTTACAGACAATTGCGCCATTTTCAAGTAAACTATAAGAGTTGATATTTAAGAGAAAGAGTGGTGAAATCAATGGCTGAAAATCCTTTTGTAGAAAAAATTGCTTCATTAAAAGCTGGAGAAATCTCTGAATTAATCGTGGAGCAAAATGAATTTTTCCAATTTCGTGATGCTTGGATTTCTTTGCCTGACCGCGCGGAAATTGTTGGAGAAGCGGGGTTAAATGGACGAATCATTTATCGTTACCAAAAAGAGGAAGAATAGTCAGTGCAAAACATCACGAAATTTAAGCAAAAAGTGTTGTGTAAGATAGAAAAAAATGGTAATCTTAGAAACTGAAAGGGTCTTTTTTCGAGTAGACGTTTGATTTTAGCGTATCAAGAAAGGAAAACCCTAACATAAAAATTTTTTATTTACGAAGGAGACCGATTTATATGGAAAAGAAAGAATTTCACATTGTAGCAGAAACAGGAATTCACGCACGTCCAGCTACTTTATTAGTACAAACTGCAAGCAAATTTAACTCAGATATTAACTTAGAATACAAAGGTAAATCTGTTAACTTAAAATCAATCATGGGCGTTATGTCTTTAGGCGTTGGTCAAGGTTCTGACGTAACAATCACTGTTGATGGTGCTGACGAAGCTGAAGGAATGGCAGCAATCGTTGAAACATTACAAAAAGAAGGATTGGCTGAATAATGTCTGAGATGCTAAAAGGGATTGCCGCAAGTGATGGCGTTGCTGTTGCTAAAGCTTACCTGCTAGTTCAACCTGACTTGTCTTTCAACAAAACTTCCGTAGAAGATACTGATGCAGAAGCAACTCGCTTAGACGATGCTTTAGCAAAATCTACTGAAGAGTTGCAAGCAATTCGCGACAAAGCAGCTCAAAGCCTTGGTGAAGCAGAAGCGCAAGTTTTCGATGCTCATTTAATGGTTTTATCTGACCCAGAAATGGTTGGTCAAATCAAACAAAATATCCAAGACAACAAAGTCAATGCAGAAGCTGCCTTGAAAGAAGTTACGGATATGTATATTGGTATGTTTGAAGCAATGGACGATAATGCTTACATGCAAGAGCGTGCAGCAGATATTCGTGACGTTGCCAAACGTATCTTAGCACATTTATTAGGTGTGACTCTTCCAAATCCTTCAATGATTAACGAAGAAGTAATCGTGGTTGCCCACGACTTAACACCTAGTGATACTGCACAATTAGACCGTACGTATGTTAAAGCCTTTGTTACAGACATCGGCGGACGTACTTCTCACTCAGCCATCATGGCTCGTTCGTTAGAAATCCCTGCAATCGTTGGTACAAAAGAAATTACTGACAAAGTAAAAGCAGGCGATATTTTAGCAGTGAACGGAATCATTGGGGATGTTATTATTGACCCAACAGATGCTGAAAAATCTGAATTTGAAGCAGAAGCAAAAGCCTATGCAGATCAAAAAGCAGAATGGGATAAACTAAAAAATGCAGAAACTGTGACAGCTGACGGCAAACATGTTGAGTTAGCTGCAAACATTGGTACACCAAAAGATTTAGAAGGCGTACACAAAAACGGCGGCGAAGCTGTTGGTTTATATCGTACAGAATTCTTATACATGGATTCATCTGACTTTCCAACTGAAGAGGACCAATACCAAGCGTATAAAGCAGTTCTTGAAGGAATGGAAGGAAAACCAGTTGTGGTTCGTACAATGGATATTGGTGGGGACAAAGAGCTTCCTTACCTAACATTACCACACGAAATGAACCCATTCTTAGGTTACCGTGCATTACGTATTAGCTTATCAGAACTAGGTGACGGCATGTTCCGTACACAAATGCGTGCATTATTACGTGCGTCTGTTCATGGTAACTTACGTATCATGTTCCCAATGGTTGCTACTTTGAAAGAATTTAGAGCAGCGAAAGCAATCTTTGAAGACGAAAAACAAAAATTAGTCAACGAAGGTGTTGAAGTTTCAAACGATATCCAAGTAGGTATTATGATTGAAATTCCAGCAGCTGCCGTATTAGCTGATAAATTTGCCAAAGAAGTTGACTTCTTTAGTGTTGGAACCAACGATTTAATTCAATACACAATGGCTGCAGACCGTATGAACGAACGCGTTTCTTACTTATACCAACCATACAACCCATCAATCTTACGTTTAATTAAAAATGTAATTGATGCAGCACACGCTGAAGGTAAATGGGCTGGTATGTGTGGTGAAATGGCGGGCGATCAAACAGCTGTTCCATTACTATTGGGTATGGGCTTAGATGAGTTCTCAATGAGTGCTACATCTATCCTTAAAACACGTAGCTTGATGAAACGTTTAGACACAACTAAAATGGCTGAACTTGCTGACCGCGCATTAAAAGAATGCGACACGATGGAAGAAGTCGTTGCATTAGTTGAAGAATATACAAAATAATTAAGCGATTATGAAAGCACATCGACAATTGTCGATGTGCTTTTTTATTGTTGCGCTTCACGTATTTTTTTCTTGAAATAATAAATCGTGCTTCCCAAAATGAATAGAAAAACCAGCGTGATGCTACACACCAGTTTCCAAGGGAAATTGGTGTGTTTTTCAGGTGGGAGGTTGACGGCGGTAGCATTGTATTTTTTAGCTTCTTTTTCTTGGATGACTAAGTGTTTTTCCCACGAATAGTCTTGATAGCCATCGTTTGCTTTTATTTTTACAGTATAATTTCCAGGAACAAAAGGTTGTTCCTTTAAGTCAATCCGATAATTAAAATTTGTATTAGGGGCCATTGTTAACGACTCTTGGTGATTTTCGTAGCGAGGTTTAGCTTCTTTTTCATAATATAAAGAGGCATCGACTTGTAATTTTTTAATCATAGCCGCTTGTTTGTTTTGGAGATTCATTAATACGCGGTTACGACCGTTAGCTTGATCGGTTTTTACTTCATTTAAAGATAATTTTGGCTGAACAGGTTCATCTGTTTCACTAAGTAAGACACCGACTACATAAGAAAAACGATTATTGATGGCCACGCCGTTTTCTGAGTGAGCAGGTTGTTCATCTGACTTTTGTTCAAAGTAGAGTCCTCCTAAAACATACCCATTAAATGGTTTTTCCGGTAAAGTAAGCTGACATTCAACAGTCTTGGTTGAGTGTTTAGGTAGGTGGATTTCTTTTGGCAATTGCGCAATCTCATTAAAGGTAAAAGGTGCAGATGGATCTTTTTTTGTTTCAGCATGAGAATAATCTGCCAAGCCATTATCATTAGTAATCGCTGCATTGGCTGAAGCTAGCACGGTAATGTCGTTGGCTGTTTGATTCGTTAGTTCGATTTGTAGCTTTTGTGTTTGGTTTGGAGCGACACGTAGATCAAAATAACTTGTCTCTTTGGTTCGTTGATTGTCGGGTAAAATGGCTTTTACAGAAAAAGTCATTTCGCTTGCTTCTACAGAATAAGAGCCAATAAAAAATAAAAAAATGATGACGTTAATAGCATGGAGCCATTTAAAAAGCTGCTGATTCATAGTGTGCACTCCTTTTTGACAATTTTTTATAAGAAGGTATTGCATGAAGTTGTTTCATGCAATACCTTGTTTGTTTTCTTTTAAAGTGGTGTATCATCCAAAATCCAAGTAAGCGTTGTTTTATATTGTTTAGCTGCAACTTTTTTCGTTGTCGCAGGAACAGTTAATTGAATGCCTTGAGCAGCGGTCGCTCCGCTACCAAAAGCTAATGTCCAAGTGCCCATTCCTGTTGAAAGAGCGGCAGTCGCCACAGGAGAAGTAGCGGCACCAGTTGGATCCAAGGTTACTGGGACCGTTAATGGCGCCAAAGAAAGTAACTGTGTTGAATTGGGTGTTGCTGCTAAAAAGGTCAAGGATGCATTATCCAAAACAGCGGGTGTTGAATCACTTGTAGCAAATTGCGCACTCTGTTTAACTGATAATTTCCAGCCAAGATTTAGACCACGTTTGTCAGTTACTTGAACATAGTTTGGCACGCTAATTAAATCGCCAGTACTATTTTGCACTTGGTCCAGTTGTGCCGAATAGATTGCTGTTCCGGCTTGAATTTGTTTTGATCCAAAATGGATATTTGAAACATAGTCAATACTAAGGGGTCCGGCTGTACCAGGTTGATGAGGATCAGCAGGATTAGGTGTCACAGGCTGAGAAGGGTTCGTCGGGTTGACAGGTGGCGTGACAGTATTATCAAGAGCAAACGTAATATCAGCGTTGGATTGAATAGAAGCGACTTGAGCTGCTTCAACTTTTGGACTATTTAAAAGCATAAGAGGCGTAGCAACGAACAAAATGCTTGAAATGCGCATGATCTTTTTCATTTTTTTATTCCTTCTTTCTTGTTTATTTTTAACTTTTAAAAAAGCTAAATCCTAATTAGAGGGGTGTATCAGAAAGAATCCATTGTAATTCGGCAGTGTAAGATTCTTTGACCGTTAAATTAAGGTCAGGAGCAACGCTTAAAAAAAGTCCATTTTGTTGGTTCCAAGGAATTTCTACATTGTTATCGTCCGTTGCGGTGTATTGATAAACTTCGGTTGCTAAAGAGGAGATAGGGAAATCACTGCCATTTTTTCTATAAATGAAAGCTTGCTGGATCGTTTTATTTGTAGAAGTTGAATGCATGGGCTGACTCTCTCTTACCAACAAATGCCATGGTGTTTTTGCAACTCGACCATCGGCAATGAGGAAAGGAGCACTGATGGTCGATGGTGAGTAGAGGGTTCGTTTGCTGGGAAAAGGTAAATTTTTAAAGGAAACTGTAGTTGGCATCTGCACAAAACGGAGGGTACCGTTTTTGATAGGTAAAGACTGCTCTTTAGTGATTGGCGTAATTGGCGTTCCGCCACCATCATTGCCAGTAACCGTGCTAGAAAATAAAAGAAATTGGTTTATCCATTCTTCTGTAACCGTTGCTGTATATTGTAAGGTGAATTGTGTATTGGCTTCCGTAAAATTATCTGCTGGCAGCGAATTATGATAACTCCAATATGGCAAACCAGTGGAACTATCAGTTAAAAGTTGAAGCCCAGCTATTGGCGTACTTAAACCTGCTGCTGATTGTTTTGTTAATGTAGCAGCTGAAAGTTGAGCCAGTCCTTTAGGCACCGTTGCTCGTAATTGCTGATTCATCCACGTTGCTGGTTGATTGGTTAAACGTTTGGTTAACGTAAAACGAATGATTTGACCACTTACGACAGAGTTTGCAGCTTCCCAGTGCCCTTGTGCATTTTTCCGCTCAATGGTTTGCGTGACCGTTAGTTGAGGCACAGGATAAGCAACTGTTTGAGAAACAGTAGAACTGGTTAGCAAAGGCAGGCCAGTGCGATTGCTGAGACCTTGGACCCACAAGCTGACCGTTTCTCCCCCTTGGAAAGTGGGTAAATTAGCAAATTGAAAATGGCCATTGGAATCTAAGGACGTTGTGAAAATAGAACCACCATTTATTTGTACTTTAACTTGATAGGTTCCGTTAGATGCTTGAGAAGCTTTACCTGAAAGTAGAGTTGATCCGGCATTAGCGACTACGTTTGTGACAGGTTGGATTGACCAATTGACACTTTGGTCAGCTGAGGGGCTGCTTTGAATATAGTCGGTTGACGTTTTTGAACGAGCAAAGACAATTGTAGAGAGCGTGTCGCCATATTCTAATGGTGAAGCTAAAGAGGTCGAGAAATTTCCGGCTGCATCGACAGAAATCCCTTTCACCACAATGGGGGTAGTGGTGCCATCCTGGCGGTTCAAGGTTAATTGAACAGAGTAGTTATAGTTTGGGTCTTGTACTTGTTGAATGGTCCCTGTTACAGTAGTGTCCAGATGATTTGGTTGAGTTAGTTTGGCTGGTGTGACTTGAGGAACGGGGTAATTCCCTAAACTAAGTTGAGCTTTGCTAATTACGCCTGTTTTTGTATTATTCCCAATAATAATATTAATTGCACCTAATCCAGTGCCGACATCTGTAAAGGTTCCTCGAATCGGATAGTCTTTGCCGTTAAGAGCAGGAGGGATTGAAATTCCTCGTTTATAAAGTGCGCCCACATCAAACGAAATGGCGGCAGACCATTTGGTTCCGGGAAGTAACACCAAGGTGCTACTTGGAAAAGTCAGATAAACAGAATGATAAGTGCTACTATAAGAGAGACTGACGCCGTTAGTTGAACTGTGAATATCTTGAGTGGCTGTTCCTGGATAACTGACGGTCCCTGTTAAAAGAGTCAGAAAATCTTGTTGCTTTAGAGTGTCGTTATCTAACTGGCTTGAAATTTCTGTAGGAAGTTGAATAGCAATAATCGGCCGATCATTAATTGCTAAGCCGATAAGTGTCACACTGTATTCATACGAAAGTGTGATAATATCTTGGTTATACGTTCCTGTACTTAAGATACTTTTTAAGGTGCTATTACCAACAGAAACACTAGCTGGCGTAGGTGCCATAGGTTCATCGTTTTCAGAGGAAGCATGGGTTTGCTCGGTTTCTTGTTCCACGATATCGGTTGCTTGAGTTGTTTGTTGTTCTGTTGAAACTGAGGTAAATGTTTCACTAAAAGTAGAGGCGTGAGTTGTAGGGTTCAGTGTTTCAGAATGAGCCATCAAAGGTTGAGTCAGCGATAAAAAAAGCCATGATATGATGCAAGAAAAGATTCCCCAGACGAACTTATTCAAAACCATCCTCTCCTTTTTTTGATATTATATGTATAATGATGAAAATATATAATGCGTAAATATTGAGTACATACATTCTATAATGGGCCATTCATAAAGTAAAGCGATTACATCCGATGATGAACAAGATATTTTGTTCACAATCTTTTAGGATTTTAAGAAGGAAATTTCTCGAAATTCTATGCTTTTTTAATCCGAAAAAATTAAAAAACTGATAGTTTGCTAAAAATCGAGTCTTTCTTTCACTTCTTAGCACTTAAAATATTTACATTTTCCTAGGGATAGTGTACTATTTAAAGGTATGCATAAATAAAGTTTGATGTATAAAATTAAATGTTATTCGGAGGGAAACAAATGTCTGCGAAATGGGAAAAAAAAGGCACTAATGATGGTGTATTAACTTTTTCAATCGAACAAGCAGTAATCGAAAAAGGATTAACGCAAGCGTTCAATAAAGTGAAAAAAAACTTAAACGTACCTGGTTTCCGTAAAGGAAAAGTATCACGTACTGTTTTTAACCGTATGTATGGAGAAGAAGCGTTATACGAAGATGCGTTAAACGCTGTTTTACCAGAAGCATATGAAGCGGCTGTATTAGAAGCAGGAATTGAACCAGTAGCACAACCAAAAATTGATGTTGAAAGCATGAATAAAGGGGAAGACTGGGTTATCACTGCTGAAGTAACTGTCAAACCTGAAGTAAAATTAGGCGAATACAAAAACTTAACAGTGTCTAAGCAAGACCGTGAAGTAACAGATGAAGACGTGGAAGCACGTTTGAAACGCGAACAAGAATCTCAAGCTGAATTAGTAATCAAAGAAGATGCCGCTGCTGAAAATGGCGACACTGTAGTTATCGACTTTGAAGGCTTCTTAGGCGACGAAGCATTTGAAGGCGGCAAAGGCGAAAATTACTCATTAGAATTAGGTTCTAATTCATTTATTCCAGGCTTTGAAGACCAATTAGTTGGCAAAAAAGCTGGCGAAGAAGTAGAAGTAAACGTTACTTTCCCTGAAGATTACCAAGCAGAAGATTTAGCTGGTAAAGAAGCAGTCTTCAAAGTAACTGTTCATGAAGTAAAAGCAAAAGAATTACCAGAATTGGATGATGAATTTGCAAAAGACGTTGACGATTCAGTAGAATCATTAGACGAATTAAAAGAAAAATTCCGTAAAGAATTGACAGAAGCAAAAGAAGCAGCAGCTGAAGAAGCAAAAGACGAAGAAGCAATTCGTTTAGCTGTTGAAAATGCTGAAATCGTTGAATTACCACACGTAATGGTTCACGACGAAGTTCACCGTTCAATGGATGAATTCTTAAACAACATGCAACGCCAAGGAATTTCTCCTGAAATGTACTACCAATTAACTGGTTCTACAGAAGAAGATTTACACAAACAATTTGAAGGCGAAGCAGAAACACGCACAAAAACAAACTTAGTGATTGAAGCAGTTGCCAAAGCTGAAAACATCGAAGTAACACAAGAAGACATCGATGCTGAAGTGAAAGATTTAGCAGAACAATACAACATGCCTGAAGCGCAAGTACGTAAAGTATTAAACAACGACATGTTAGAACACGATATTCGTATGAAACGTGCTGTTGAAACAATTACTGAAACAGCTGTTGAAAAATAAACATTTTTAATAAGCTCTTCATTCGATAGAGTTTTCTAAAACTGTAGATGGAAGGTGTCTTTCATCTACAGTTTTTTTCATATAAAATAACTTTTGAAAGGGTGTGTCAAAATGGATAAAAATTATTCGAAAATTAAATATGGATTAGTGGTGTTTGGCATCTTATGCTTGACGTACAATCTCTGGGAATTTTTTACGGCCAAGTATTCAACAAAACAAGGTGTGACGTTTGTTATCGAATGTTTACTTGGAATTGGGCTGATCTTTTTACCGGATCTTGTCAATAAATTTTTAAAAATTATTATGCCACCGACCATCGTTTATTTTTACTGGTTTTTCTTATTTATTTCAGTATTCCTAGGAACCTCGTTGCATATGATTTCAATCATTTCGTTCTGGGATAAAATTTTACACTTTGTTAGTCCGATGCTGTTAACTGCTGTTGGTTATGGTATTGCTGGTTTCCTATTGAAGAAAACGAAGTACGCCGATGTTTCCCCGTGGTTGTTTTTATTATTTGGGTTTGCATTTGCAGGGCTTTGTGGCGTTTTCTGGGAATTCTGGGAATTTATCTGCGATTCACTAGGGAACATGAACTTACAACGCTATAATATGTCCAACGGCCAACCATTTATTGGGCGTGCTGCTTTAATGGATACGATGGGGGATTTATTTACCAATACCCTTGGGGCCTTTGTGATGGGCGTGTATACGTATATCAGAAGCAAAGGAAATCCTGAGTATTTAGAAAATTATGCGATAAAGAGAAAATAATAAAAAAGCGATTCAACCATGGTTGAATCGCTTTTTTGCTGTTTTTTTTAAGCAGGTACTTCGACAGGTTTTTTCAAAAGTCCGTAGACAATTCCTGAAATAATCGCCCCAATTAAGATGAACAATAGATATAGTAATGGATTACTTAATAGGAAGACGACGAAGATTCCTCCATGTGGTGCCAATAATTTGATACCAAACGCACCAACCAACGCACCAGTAAAGGCAGAACCTACCACGAAACTTGGAATCACACGTAATGGGTCAGCTGCTGCAAAAGGAATTGCCCCTTCAGTGACAAAAGAAAGGCCCATAACAATATTGGTTAAGCCGGCATCTTGTTGATCTTTTGTAAATTTATTTTTAAATAAACGAGTTGCTACGAAAATTGCTAATGGAGGAACCATTCCGCCAGCCATTACAGAGGCCATGACCACGCTGCCACCTTCTGCAACAGTACTTGCTAGCGTAGCTGTACCGAAAACATAAGCAGCTTTGTTAACTGGTCCACCTAAGTCGATGGCCATCATACCAGCTAATAAAGCACCAAGTAAAGCTGCATTTGTGCCATCTAAGCCAAGTAGGAAATGATTTAACGCATCATTAATTGCTTTCATTGGGATGTTAATGACTAACATTAATAAGCCCGTAATAATCAAACCAAAAACTGGATAGAATAAAATGGTTTTAATTCCATCTAATGATTTTGGCAAGCCTTTGAAGACTTTACGTAAAAGAACCACTACATAACCAGCTAAGAAACCACCGATTAGGGCCCCAAGGAACCCAGCTCCGCCAGCATTTGCTAATGCACCAGCCGCGAAACCAGCAACTAAGCCTGGACGATCCCCAATACTAGAAGCAATAAAACCAGCTAAGACAGGTAACATAAAGCCAAATGCTGCGCCACCAATTTGGTTAAACCAGCTAGCTACGTCATTGTAATTCCCTAAATTGGCTAATTGATCTTGAGGAACCCCGATAAATTGATCAATCATAAAGGAAAGAGCAATGGCAATTCCGCCACCAATAACGAAAGGTAACATATGAGAAACACCATTCATTAAATCTTTATAGATACGAGAACCGATTGAACCTTCCGCTGAATCCTCTTGGTCGCTTGCAGCCGAGTCACTGCCATGGAAAGTAGGAGCTTCACCACTAATGGCTAAGTTAATTAGTTCTTCGGTTTTACGAATTCCATCACTGACGGGACGATTGACTAATTTTTTACCATCAAAACGATTCATTTCTACTTTTTTATCGGCTGCGACAATTACGCCATCAGCACGAGCAATATCTTCAGCAGTCAAACGATTTTTAATTCCTTCTGAACCGTTTGTTTCTACTTTAATGTCTACGCCCATTTCTTTTGCTTTTTTCTTCAGTGCATCTTCAGCCATGTAAGTGTGAGCAATTCCTGTAGGACAAGCAGTCACAGCAATAATATATTTACGATTGCTTTCTGGTGCTGGCGTTGTTTGTTCTTGTTCTGCTTTTTCTTCCGCTTCTTTTTGATCTTCTGCTGCTTGGAAAAGAGCTTGTACTGCTTCTGGAGTTTCCGCTTCTTTCAATTTGCCAACAAAGTCTGGATCGATAAGTAATCGAGAAAGGGCCGCAAGCGCTTGGAGATGTGTATCATTAGCGCCTTCTGGAGCAGCAATCATGAAGAATAGATAAGTAGGTTGTCCATCTAGTGCTTCATAATCAACACCTTTTTTACTTTTAGCGAAAAGAACTGTCGGTTCTTTTACGGCACTATTTTTTGCGTGAGGCATAGCGATGCCGTCGCCTAAACCAGTCGATGTTTGTGCTTCGCGTTTTAAAATTCCTTCTTTGTAAGTGTCAATGTCAGAGATGCGGCCACCATCGTATAATTTTTGGACCATTTCATCAATCGCGCCTTTTTTATCAGTAGCTTGTAAATCCATAATCATGACATCTTTTATTAATAAATCATTAATGTTCACTCTATTTTCCTCCCTTAGTGGATTTATTCTGAAATTTTTTCAATTGTTACTTCGTGAATAAGTTCTTGGATAAAATCTTCTGAGGCTAAATCATCAGAAAATGCGGTCGCGCTACCGCAAGCGACACCCCATTTGAAAGCCTCTAAAGGATCTTGTGTTTTTGAAAAGTTGCCAATAAAACCAGCAATCATTGAGTCGCCAGCGCCGACAGAATTTTTCAGTGGACGTTTTAAAACGTTGGAACGATAAACACCTTCTGTTGTGAAAAGTAATGCACCATCACCAGCCATTGAGATAATTACGTGTTGTGCTCCTTCTTCTAGTAACCGATGTCCATAAGGTAAAATATCTTCAACACTTGTAAAGGTTGTATGATATAATTCTGCCAACTCATGATTATTTGGCTTGACCAATAAAGGCTTTTGTGACAAAGCGTTCATTAAATCTTCACCTGTCGTATCAATAACAAATTCTGCGCCTTTTTCCTTCGCAATTTGGATTAACTCTTCGTAAAATCCTTTGCGTAGAGAAGCAGGTGTACTTCCTGAAAGAACAACAATATCACCAGCCTGAACACGACTAACTGCTTGTTTTAGTTCTTGAATTTCTTCGTTTGTTAGAGCAGGTCCTAAGCCGTTAATTTCTGTTTCAGTATCTGATTTCAATTTAATGTTGATTCGTGTATCAGCAGACACGGGAGTGAAATTCGTTTGGATTTCTTCTTTTTTCAACCAATCGGCAATGAATGAGCCTGTAAAACCACCTAAAAAACCTAAGGCAGTGGATTCTGTCTCCATACGTTTTAAAATACGTGAAACGTTGATTCCTTTGCCGCCAGGTAATTTAAAATCATTCGTCATCCGATTCAAATCACCAATTTGTAGATGATCGACGTGAACGATAAAGTCGATAGAAGGGTTTAAAGTCACTGTGTAAATCATTTGTTTGCCTCCATTAAAATAGTTTTTTGCTGGAATCCTTGAAGTGATTCAGCAGGGCAGTAGTCAGTTAGTAAAGTAACTGACTCTAATTCTTCCACTTTGGTAAACGTTACTTCATTAAATTTTGTATGATCCAGTAAAACATAGGCTGTTTCTGCTTGATGAATAGCCAAGGCTTTTAGCGCTGCTTCTTCGGGATCAGGCGTTGTTAAACCAAACTCTAAATGTGCACCGTTAGTTCCTAAAAAAGCTTTGTTAAAACGAAAATGTTGTAGCTGTTCCATACTAGTGGCACCAATGATTGCTTTAGTGGAGAGCTTCAAAGTACCACCAAGCATAATAGTGGGAATTTCCATATCGCTAAGTTTTGCAGCATGATGTACGGAATTCGTCACTACATGGATTTGTTTCCCAACTAAAAAAGGGATCATTTCTAACGTGGTTGAACCAGCATCTAAATAAATCATATCGCCATCTTGTACACAACTAGCGGCTAAAGAAGCAATCTTTTGCTTTTCGTGCGTGTTTTTGATTGATTTTTCCGTCATGTTTTGTTCAAAGCCTAAATTAAGAATACGCTTAGCGCCGCCGTGAATGCGTTCTAACAAATTGGCATCTTCTAATTCTTGTAAATCGCGGCGGATTGTGGATTCTGAAGCATTGAATAAGCTAGCAAGTTCTTGTGATTTGACGACTGATTTTTGATCTAACAATTGTAAAATTTTTTGATGTCGTTCTTCCGTAAGCATTTTCATCCCTCATTTCATGGATATAATAGCACAAATGAAAACGCTAATCAATCTAAAACGGTCAAAAACATTCAAAAAAATTAAAAAACAGTCATGAGAAAAAAAGAAAGCTGCTGAACTCAGGTTCAGCAGTTTTCTTTAATTCACTAAATCATTCGGTAAAGTTTTTTGATAAATCTCTTTTTTGACTTGGTAAGCGAGTTTTTCATCGGTCAAAATAATGAGCACATCGCCAACATGCATAACAGTATCACCATGTGTTAAAATTTCTGATTCGCCACGGCGAATGGAAGTGAGCAACATTTGTTTAGGCCAGACAAAATCACGTACCATCGTATCATCTAAGGAACTTTCTGCAGTGATAGGTAATTCAATAATCGTTTTGTGGCCACGAATATTACTTACTTTAGAAGGAACCAAACGTTCTAATAAGCTTTCATAAATTGGCTTGCCGCCAAGACTATCGATGGTAATATAACTAACTAAAGCGACAACCCCTAAAGACATTAAATGAGAAAAATTGCCGACCATTTCTGTTACTAAAATAATTGCTGTTAACGGTGCTTTACCAATCGCAGTAAAATAACCAGCCATGGCAAAAATTAAAAAGTTTTTCACAAAAATTGGATCCATCCCTACGTATTGGACAAGTAGACTGCCATACAATGTTCCGATAATGGCACCTAAAGTTAGAATAGGCAAGAAAATACCACCAGGGAGATTCGAACCGTAAGAAACCATTGAAAAAACAAAACGTAAAACCAGTAAGCCGACTAAAGCCCAAATCGTGGCCGGTTGATTGCCTAAAGCTAAAACAATTTGATTCCCACCGCCAAGTAAATGTGGAAAGAAATAACCAATCGGTAAAATCAAAATAAAAGGAACAAAGCCATAATAATTAGAAGAAAGGCCTTTGATTTTTCCATATACTTTTGGTAAGGACAACAATGTTTTTTGATATATCCAACCTAATAATCCTAGCAAAACGCCCAGCAGGACTAATGTCCAATAGTACTCTAGAGGCAAAGATTTAACGGGACCAATATAAAGAACTGGCTGCAATCCGAAGAAATGCAAAGAAACAAAGTTAGCGGAAATGGCCGCAGAAAAAGAGGTTAACCAAACTAAAGGTGAAAAGGAATGGTGAACCTCTTCTAGAACAAATAAAAGGCCTGCGATTGGTGCATTAAAAGCGGCGGCTAAACCAGCACTGGCACCACTACTGATTAAAATTTTTTCTTCAGACTTGGTGCTTTGCCGCCATTGACTATAGCCTTGTCCAACCACTGCACCTAGTTGAATTGAAGGACCTTCACGTCCCAAAAATAGCCCAGGACTAATCGCTAAGATCCCACCGATAAATTTTTTCCAAAGCACTGGAAACCAGTGAATTTCTAATTGACCTTGGAGTTGTCCTTCCACTTGGGGGATGCCACTGCCTTTAATTGCTGGTTCGCTCTTAATCAGTCGTCCTAATAAATAAGCAAGCACGAGAGAAAATAAGAACCAAGGAATCATCCAAAAGGGTTTTTCGTGAAACGTTTGATACAGATGAACGACTTGTTCGCCAATTTTTTCAATACCTAAGCGAAATAAGCTGACAACAAAGCCGACCAGAATTCCGACGACGATGCCTTTAAGGATAAAGCCGATTCGGGTACCATCTAATTGTTTAATTTCATGTACATCATTATTCATTTCATTTTTAGCCTCCATCACTACTTACTAATGTACTGCGGTTTGACTTGATTTACAAGAAAATTTCATATAAAAAGAAAAAGATTTTTTGTTCTTTTCTAAAGAACTTCAAAGGGATTTTTGGTATACTGTATAAGATTGAAAAAAGAGAGAGGACGTTTAATATGACACAAAAACATGCCTTGGTTCAGGGAATGAATCCTCGACAAGAAGAAGCCGTTTTGCATACAGAAGGACCACTGTTAGTCATGGCTGGTGCTGGTAGTGGAAAAACGCGGGTTTTAACACACCGAATTGCCTATCTAATTGAGGAAAAAGAAGTAAATCCATGGAATATTTTGGCGATTACGTTTACCAATAAAGCTGCTAAAGAAATGAAAGAGCGTGTAAATAAATTACTGGAAACGGGTGGCGAAGATGTATGGGTCTCCACTTTTCACTCCATGTGTGTAAGAATTTTACGTCGTGATGTGGATCAGATTGGTTACAACCGTAATTTTACAATTATTGACCCATCGGAACAAAAAACATTAATGAAACGCATCTTAAACGACTTAAATATTGATTCAAAAAAATATGATCCTCGCTCAATTTTAGGTACGATTAGCAATGCCAAAAATGAATTACAAACGCCTGAAAAAGTTGCTGAAATGCAAGGTTCCTTATATGAAGAAATTGTCGCAAAATGCTACGAAGCCTATCAAAAAGAATTACGCAAAAACCAATGTATGGATTTTGATGATTTGATTATGAATACGATACGTTTGTTCAATGAACAACCAGATACGTTGGCTTTCTACCAAAATAAATTTCACTATATTCATGTGGATGAATACCAAGATACCAATCATGCACAATATACCTTAGTCAATTTATTGGCTGCACGTTTCAAAAATCTGTGTGTCGTAGGTGATGCCGACCAAAGTATCTATGGTTGGCGCGGGGCGGATATGCAAAATATCTTGGATTTTGAAAAAGATTATCCAGATGCCAGTGTAATTTTGCTAGAACAAAATTATCGATCCACCAAAAACATTTTGGCGGCTGCGAATGATGTCATCAAAAATAACCGTAACCGCCGCGAGAAAGAACTGTGGACAGAAAATATAGACGGTGAAAAAATTGTCTATTATCGTGGGGACACAGAACGGGATGAAACACAATTTATTGTGAGCCAAATCCAAAAAGAAATGCGGGAAAATGACCGAATTTATGGTGATTTTGCGGTATTATATCGGACCAATGCTCAATCCCGTGTAGTGGAAGAAATGCTCTTGAAATCTAATATTCCGTATACCATGGTGGGCGGACATAAATTCTACGACCGTAAAGAAATTAAAGATATTTTGGCTTATTTAAGTTTGATTGCCAATCCAGATGATTCGATTAGTTTTGAACGAATTGTCAATGAACCAAAACGAGGAATCGGTAAAAGTTCAATTGAAAAATTACGGCTATTTGCGGATACGCATGGTTGGGCTTTGCTGGAAGCTGCCCAAAATGTTGATTTGGCAAATATTTCAGGAAAAGCGGGTAAAGAGCTTGGTAATTTTGGAATGATGATTCAAGACTTAACGAAAACAGTGCCCTATTTAACGATTACAGAATTGGTGAAAGAAACTTTACAACGTAGTGGTTATCGGGAAGCTTTGATGGCGCAAAATAATTTAGAGTCTCAAGCTCGCTTAGAAAACTTGGACGAATTTTTATCTGTGACACAAGAATTTGATAAACGTTTTGAAGCGCAAAATAACGACGATCCAAATGGCGAAGAAACAAAATTGGCAGATTTCTTAACAGATTTAGCCTTGGTTTCTGATTTAGATAATTTAGAAGAGAGCTCTTCACAAGTAACCTTAATGACGTTGCATGCGGCCAAAGGGCTGGAATTTCCAGTGGTCTTTTTAATGGGCTTAGAAGAAGGGGTTTTCCCATTATCACGTGCCATGCTAGAAGAAAGTGAACTGGAAGAAGAACGGCGCTTGGCTTATGTTGGTATCACACGAGCAGAAGAAGCCCTATTCTTAACAAATGCTTATTCGAGAACATTATATGGTCGCACGCAATATAATCGACCAAGTCGCTTTTTAGAAGAAATTGAGGCGGAGCGTTTAATGAAACAAGGGGCGGCGGCCAATTTACAGAAAGCTCCAGCGCGCACCTTTGATCCTAAAGTATTTAAGCCCAGCGCAAGTAAACCAGCTTATACACAGCCAGCTACAAAATCAGTTAGCAACAAAGTGGCAAGTGGTGGCGAAAAAGTTTCTTGGCAAGCAGGTGATAAGGTCCAACATAAAGCATGGGGCGTTGGTACAGTCGTTCGTGTAGGCGGTTCGGCCAAAGACTTAGAGTTGGACATTGCTTTCCCAGAAAAAGGCATAAAACGGTTGTTAGCGGCATTTGCACCAATTGAAAAAATTTAACATGCAAAATAGGTCAGCGATTTAATGAGAAATCATCATTAGATAAATTCTTTTTATTTTCTATCTTAGTGTAAATGTGTTAAAAAGACGATAGGAGCATTACACTTATGAGGAGGAGTTCTACGATGGAACAACAACCATTAACATTAACGGCGGCGACAACTCGTGCGCAAGAATTAAGAAAACAACTCAATCAATATTCCCATGAATATTATGTCAAGGATCAACCATCCGTAGAAGATTATGTTTACGATCGTTTGTATAAAGAGTTAGTCGATATTGAAACGGAGTTTCCTGATTTAATCACGCCAGATTCGCCGACACAACGTGTAGGTGGCAAAGTTTTATCTGGTTTTGAAAAAGCTCCGCATGATATTCCAATGTATAGTTTAAATGATGGGTTTAGCAAGGAAGACATTTTTGCTTTTGATGAACGTGTTCGTAAGGCGATTGGTAAACCTGTTGCTTACTGTTGCGAGTTGAAAATTGATGGGTTAGCAATTTCATTACGTTATGAAAACGGGGTGTTTGTACGCGGAGCAACACGAGGCGATGGAACGGTTGGTGAAAACATTACAGAGAACTTACGAACGGTTCGCTCTGTACCGATGCGCTTAACGGAGCCCATTTCAGTGGAAGTTCGTGGCGAGTGCTACATGCCTAAACAATCCTTTGTCGCATTGAATGAAGAACGTGAAGAAAATGGCCAAGATATTTTTGCCAATCCTCGGAATGCAGCGGCGGGAAGCTTGCGCCAACTAGATACAAAAATTGTGGCGAAACGGAACTTAAATACGTTTTTATACACAGTTGCTGACTTTGGACCAATGAAAGCGAAGACGCAGTTTGAGGCATTAGAAGAGCTTTCTGCAATTGGTTTTAGAACCAATCCTGAACGTCAATTATGTCAGTCAATCGATGAAGTTTGGGCCTACATTGAAGAATACCATGAAAAGCGGAGCACTTTGCCATACGAAATCGACGGAATTGTGATTAAAGTGAACGAATTTGCGTTACAAGATGAATTAGGTTTCACTGTCAAAGCACCTCGCTGGGCGATTGCCTACAAATTTCCACCAGAAGAAGCAGAAACAGTAGTGGAAGATATTGAATGGACAATTGGGCGCACGGGGGTGGTCACTCCTACTGCGGTCATGGCTTCTGTACGAGTCGCGGGAACCACGGTTAGTCGGGCAAGTTTGCATAATGCAGATTTTATTCAAGTGAAAGATATCCGTTTAAATGATCATGTTATTATTTACAAAGCCGGCGATATTATCCCAGAAGTAGCGCAAGTCCTAGTTGAAAAACGTGCAGCCGATAGTCAGCCTTATGAAATGCCGACACATTGTCCGATTTGTCATAGTGAGTTGGTGCATTTAGATGAGGAAGTGGCGTTACGTTGTATTAATCCCAAATGCCCTGCGCAAATTAAAGAAGGGCTGAACCACTTTGTCTCACGAAACGCAATGAACATTGATGGCTTGGGGCCACGAGTGTTAGCACAAATGTATGACAAAGGATTAGTGAAAGATGTAGCGGATCTGTATTTCTTAACAGAAGAACAATTAATGACTTTGGATAAAATCAAAGAAAAATCAGCCAACAACATTTATACTGCCATTCAAGGGAGTAAAGAAAACTCTGTCGAACGTTTGATTTTTGGCTTAGGGATTCGACATGTGGGGGCGAAAGCGGCGAAAATTTTAGCGGAGCATTTTGGTGATTTATCAACCTTAAGTCGAGCAACTGCGGAAGAAATTGTGGCTTTGGATTCAATTGGTGAAACAATCGCCGACAGCGTTGTGACGTATTTTGAAAATGAGGAAGTTCATGAATTAATGGCTGAACTGGAAAAAGCCCAAGTGAACTTGACATATAAAGGTCTCCGGACAGAACAATTAGCAGAAGTGGAGTCACCTTTCAAAGACAAAACAGTTGTTTTAACAGGGAAATTAACGCAGTACACTCGCGAAGAAGCCAAAGAAAAAATTGAAAATCTTGGTGGAAAAGTTACAGGGAGTGTTTCGAAAAAAACTGACATTGTGGTTGCTGGCGAAGATGCGGGCAGTAAATTAACCAAAGCTGAAAGCTTAGGCGTGACCGTTTGGAATGAACAAGAAATGGTCGATGCGTTAGATGCAAGTCATTTTTAAGAAGAAAAATTAACGTTGTCAGATTTTATGTAGTAATTTGATGGTATGCTTATTTTAGTCATAAAAGTTATATGAACGAGGACTTTCTGAGTTGAGAAAGGAGGTTGATGCTTATGCGCAATTCTTCTTACCTTAATGAAAGGAGCAATATTTTTGTCCGTTGAAGCAGCGCTAGGACTGATGATTGGTTTTGCAATACTTGTTGTGACCATTATCTTCGGTATCTTAGCGCTTGTCTTAGACAACAAAAATAACCGTTCATAAGCTTTGAGGAGCTGAACGGTTAAGCGTTTGAAATAAAACCAATAACTCAGTAAGCCGCTAGTTCTTATAACTAGTAGTGGCTATTAGAGAGGTATGTTCCTGCATATCTCTCTTTTCATTTTCATAATAACATATTTCCGTCATTTTTGCGAGCGACAAATTATCAATGAAATTCAAGGTTTCATCTAAAATATCCGACCATTTTATGGTAGAATAGGAACAGAGTGAACAGCTGTGCTAAGCTGTTTAAAGAAATACAATCCAATTGATTAATCTGAAAATGAAAATTTCAGTAAATGATAGAAAGAAGGGTATCTATGGCAATTACAGAAGAACAAGTCAAACATGTCGCTAAATTATCAAAATTATCTTTCTCCGAAGAAGAATTAGCGGACTTTACCAATCAACTAGATAAAATTATTGATATGGTGGAATTACTAGAAGAAGTAGATACAACCGGGGTTCCTTTTACTTCAAATGTGAATGAATCAATCAATGTCATGCGTGAAGACGTAGCGACACCAGGAATGGACCGTAAAGAATTAATGCGGAATGTTCCGGAATCAGAGAATGGTTACATTAAAGTGCCTGCAATTATGGATAACGGGGAGGCAGGAGCCTAATGGAAAAATTATACGACAAATCGTTAACAGAGTTACATGATTTATTGGTCTCAAAAGAAATCACAGCAGTTGATTTAACCGAAGAAACATTAAATCGTATTCAAGATACAGAAGAACAACTAGGTTCTTTTATTACAGTTAGTGAAGAAAAAGCAATGGCATTAGCCAAAGCGATCGACTTAAAAGGCATCACTGAAAGTAATCCTTTAGCAGGAATTCCAATTGGGATTAAAGACAACATTGTCACAAAAGATATTTTGACAACAGCTGGATCAAAAATGTTACACAATTTTGACCCAATTTATGATGCGACCGTGATGGATAAAGTCTATCAAGCAGATATGATTCCAGTCGGAAAATTGAACATGGATGAATTTGCCATGGGCGGAAGTACGGAAACGTCTTACTTCAAGAAAACAAAAAATGCTTGGGATCAAACCAAAGTTCCTGGCGGTTCTTCTGGTGGTTCAGCTTCTGCTGTCGCAGCCGGACAAGTCCCAGTTTCTTTAGGGAGCGATACAGGTGGTAGTATCCGCCAACCAGCCGCATTCAACGGTATTGTGGGCCTAAAACCAACTTATGGACGTGTGTCTCGTTTTGGTTTGATTGCTTTTGCTTCAAGTTTAGACCAAATTGGTCCATTGACACGAAATGTTAAAGACAATGCCTTAGCTTTAAATGCAATTAGTGGTTATGACGAAAAAGACGGCACTTCTGCAGGTGTTTCTGTTCCTGATTTTACGGCAGATTTAACTGGCGACATCAAAGGCATGAAAATTGCTTTACCAAAAGAATACTTAGGTGAAGGGGTACAATCGGATGTTCGTGAAGCGGTATTAAAAGCAGCAGAAACATTTAAATCTTTAGGAGCAACGGTGGAAGAAGTTAGTTTGCCACATTCTAAATACGGCGTAGCGGTCTATTATATTATTGCCTCTTCAGAAGCAAGTTCAAACTTACAACGCTTTGATGGCATTCGTTACGGGTACCGTTCCGAAAATGTCCAAAATCTAGAAGATGTCTATGTTAATTCACGCTCTGAAGGTTTCGGAACAGAAGTTAAACGTCGGATTATGTTAGGAACCTTCTCTTTAAGTGCTGGTTATTATGATGCGCACTTTAAAAAGGCTGGTCAAGTCCGTACACTAATCAAACAAGATTTTGAGAATGTCTTTGCGGATTATGACTTAATCATTGGCCCATCCACACCAACAGTTGCCTTTGGTCTAGGGGAAAACATCAATGATCCAATCACAATGTATATGAATGATATTTTAACCATTCCTGTCAACTTAGCAGGACTACCAGGCATGTCCATTCCAGCAGGCTTCTCAGAAGGCTTGCCAGTTGGTTTACAAATTATTGGAAAACATTTTGACGAACATACAATGTACAAAGCAGCGTACGCCTTTGAACAAGCGACAGATTTCCATACGAAAAAACCAGTCATTTTAGGGGGGAACGATTAATGAACTTTGAAACTGTCATTGGATTAGAAGTCCACGTAGAATTGAAAACCAACTCTAAAATTTTCTCCTCTGCGCCAGCGCATTTCGGAGCAGAACCAAACAGCAACACAAATGTGGTTGACTGGAGTTACCCAGGTGTTTTGCCTGTCATGAATAAAGGTGCTTTAGAATTTGGCATGAAAGCAGCTCTTGCTTTGAACTGTGAAATTTCAAAAGAAACTCATTTTGATCGTAAAAACTATTTCTACCCAGATAATCCTAAAGCGTATCAAATTTCTCAATTTGATCAACCAATCGGACATGATGGTTGGATTGAAATTGAAGTGGAAGGCAAAAAGAAAAAAATTCGTATTGAACGAGTGCATTTAGAAGAAGATGCCGGCAAAAACATTCATGGCACAGATGGGTACTCTTATGTGGACTTGAACCGTCAAGGCACGCCTTTAATTGAAATCGTTTCTGAAGCAGACATGCGTTCACCAGAAGAAGCGTATGCTTATTTAGAAGCGTTGCGTTCAATTATCCAATTTACAGAAGTTTCTGATGTGAAAATGGAAGAAGGTTCTATGCGTTGTGATGCCAATATTTCTTTACGTCCGTATGGTCAAGAAGAATTTGGTACTAAAGCGGAATTAAAGAACTTGAACTCCATGAACTTTGTAAAAAAAGGTTTAGCTTATGAAGAAAAACGCCAAGCCAAAGTCCTATTATCTGGTGGCGAAATTCAACAAGAAACACGCCGCTTTGATGAAGCAACTAGTACAACGTTGCTTATGCGTGTTAAAGAAGGCTCAAGTGACTACCGTTACTTCCCAGAGCCAGATGTTCCTCGTTTTTCAATTGATGATGAATGGATTGAAAAAGTTCGCGCTAGTTTGCCAGAAATGCCAGCCTCACGTCGTGCCCGTTATATCAGTGAATTAGGGTTACCTGAATATGACGCAATGGTCTTGACTTTAACGAAAGAAATGTCAGATTTCTTTGAAGCAACTTTAGCAAACGGTGCAGATGCGAAACAAGCATCAAACTGGTTAATGGGCGAAGTTTCTGCTTACTTAAACAGTGAAAAAGTTGAATTAGCCGATACTAAACTAACACCAGAAAATCTAGCAGGTATGATTACTTTGATTAACGATGGCACAATCAGCTCGAAAATTGCGAAGAAAGTGTTCAAAGAGTTAATTGAAAACGGTGGAGACGCTAAAGAAGTTGTCGAAGCAAAAGGCCTTGTTCAATTATCTGATCCAGCGCAATTATTACCAATGATTAACGAAGTATTAGACAACAACCAACAATCAATTGATGACTTTAAAAACGGTAAAGACCGTGCAGTTGGTTTCCTTGTTGGACAAATTATGAAAGCAACTCGTGGACAAGCAAACCCAGGTGTGGTTAACAAGTTATTGCAAGAAGAGCTTTCAAAACGATAAGAAAGTAGCAGGCAAACCATGAAAAAAGCTAGAGTGATTTATAATCCAACGTCAGGCAAAGAGTTAATCAAAAAGAACTTAGCCGATATTTTATCTATTTTAGAAGAATGTGGTTATGAAGCCAGTGCATTTGCGACCACACCAGAAGAAAATTCAGCACGCAATGAAGCACATCGTGCTGCGCGTGCAGGATTTGATTTACTAGTAGCAGCAGGTGGAGATGGGACCATTAATGAAGTCGTGAATGGGATTGCTCCGTTGAAGCGGCGCCCTAAAATGGCCATTATTCCTGCTGGAACGACGAATGATTATGCACGGGCCTTGAAGATTCCTCGTGATAATATCGTTAAGGCAGCAGAAGTGATTAAAAAAAATCAAACTGTCAAAATGGATATTGGTCAAGCCGGCAAAAATTACTTTATCAATATTGCGGCGGGTGGTCATTTAACGGAACTGACTTATGAAGTTCCGTCAGAGTTGAAAAGTATTTTTGGCTACTTAGCGTACTTAGCCAAAGGAGCCGAAATGTTGCCGCGAGTGAAGCCGATTAAAATGCGCATGACATATGATGAAGGTGTGTACGAAGGCAACGCATCAATGTTTTTCCTAGGGCTGACTAACTCGGTGGGTGGTTTCGAGCAAATCGTACCAGATGCTAAATTAGATGATGGTAAGTTTTCATTAATCATTGTAAAAACAGCCAATATTTTTGAGATTCTTCATTTAGTTGCGTTAATGTTAAATGGTGGAAAGCATGTTGAAGATCATCGACTAATCTATACAAAGACCAGCTATTTACATGCAGAAACGTTAGAAAAGAACAATAAAATGATGATTAATTTAGATGGTGAATATGGAGGCGATGCTCCAATGACCTTTAAAAATATGCATCAACATATTGAAATTTTTGCAAATGGTGATGCACTGCCGTCCAATGCGATTATGGGTTCTGTCTTAACTGGCAGCGATGAAATTGTCGTAGAATCAGAAGACGAAGAGGAAGAAGCATATAACGAAGCTAGCAAAGAATTTGTCAAAGAAGTTGAACGACTAACAGACGAAGATATTGATGGCGATGGAAAGATTGCCGAAAAAGAAAAGCACTAAGTAGTCCGTGAATAGCTAATGAAAGATTTAGTTGATAAGATCTTTCATTGGCTATTTTTTGACTAAGGGAAAGGGTCTCATTCTTTTATTTACCCAAAAAGCTCAAACGGAATTGCTAAATCGCCATGAAAATTCGTTGTTGCTTTTCTTAGGTATTTTCATTAGAATGAGTGAAGTGTATAAAAAGAAGGAGCGACTTATGAAAAATTATCCAGTAAAGAAAAATGACGTCATTGAAGTAGAAATCGTTGACTTGACGCATGAAGGTTTAGGCGTGGCAAAAGTGGACCATTATCCATTGTTTATTGAAAATGCCTTACCAGGTGAAAAACTTGAAATCAAAGTCTTAAAAACAGGCAAAAGTTTTGGTTATGGGAAAGTATTGACTGTCCTAAAAAGCAGTGAACAGCGGGTGCCCGTGAAAGATGAAAACTTTACAAAAGTCGGGATCAGTCCGTTGCAACATTTAGCGTACGGCGCCCAACTATCATTTAAAACGCAACAAGTCGAAAATGTTATGCAACGTGTCGCTAAATTGCCAGAAGTTCCTGTTTTACCAACAATTGGGATGAACGATCCGTGGCATTACCGGAACAAAGCACAAATTCCCGTGCGTAAAATTGACAACCAACTACAAACAGGTTTTTTCCGGAAAAATAGCCATGATTTAATTCCGATGGAACATTTCTATATTCAAGACCCAGAAATTGATGCAGCAATTGTTAAAATCCGTGACATTATGCGTAAATATAGCGTAAAACCTTATAATGAATCTGATAATACAGGGAACTTACGCCATATTGTCGTTCGTCGTGGCTACCATACTGGGGAGATGATGGTTGTTCTAATTACGAGAACACCGAAATTATTCCCAATTAGTAAAATTGTGCCAGATATTTTGGAAGCTATTCCGGAAGTAGTCAGCATTGTACAAAATGTAAATCCAAAACGAACCAATGTCATTTTTGGCGACGAAACCATCTTATTACATGGGTCTGAAAAAATTACAGATACTATTTTTGATTTGAAATTTGAAATTTCCGCGCGTTCATTTTATCAAGTAAATCCACAACAAACAGAAGTGATGTATCAAAAAGTTAAAGAGTATGCGGCTTTAACAGGCAATGAAATTGTGGTGGATGCCTATTGCGGGATTGGGACGATTGGCTTAACTTTAGCCCAAGATGCAAAGCAAGTTTACGGTATTGAAGTAATTGAAGAAGCGGTCAAAGATGCAGAAAATAATGCTAAATTAAACAACATTGAGAATGCCACTTTCACGGCTGGTTTAGCGGAAGAATTATTGCCAAAATTAGTTGAAAATGGCTTGCAACCAGATGTTGTGGTGGTGGATCCACCACGGAAAGGGTTAGATGGTCAATTAGTAAACACATTAGTTGAAACGCAACCTGAACGAATTGTTTATGTCAGCTGTAATCCAGCCACACTCGCTCGCGACATTGCATTATTAACAGAAGGTGGCTATGAAGCAAAAGAAATTCAACCAGTGGATAATTTCCCACAAACGACCCATATTGAATCTGTCACGTTATTAACAAAGGCGGTGGATTAAATGAATGAAAAAGAAAAAATGTTAGAATTAATTAAAAAGAAACAAGGCGGTGGCCGTTCTAAAAAAATGGAAACTCCCAAAAATGATCGTAAAAACATGCGCAAAGGGCCTAAAATTTTTAATAAATAAGCGGTTATCAGTAAAAAGTTGCCGCCCATTAATGAAATGGGCGGCAACTTTTTTGTTAAAGTATTCCTAGCCAAACAAATAAGTTGTTCTTTTGCTAGTAAATCTGTTATTTTAGACAAAAGACAAGGAGGGCTATTCAGTGGAATATGTAACAACATTAGAAGAATTAGAAGAAAAAATTACAGACAATCGTCTACAAGCCGTCTTTTTGACAGCAAAAAATTGTAGTGTTTGTACAGTTGATAAACCGATTGTCGAAAAAATTTCAACAAAATATGAATTTCCTACATACATTGCAGAAGCTGATAAAAGTCCAGAAATAATTGGACAATTAAATGCTTTTTCTGCACCGACCATTATCTTATACTATGAAGGAAAAGAAATTCATCGCCAAGCTAAAATTATTAACTTTCAAGAAATTGAAAAGAGAGTTCGACAAGTACAAGAAAATAGTTAATCAAAAAGGAAGCCACCCACCGATCACGGAGAGGCTTCCTTTTTGATTATCTCGCTAAATGTTCAGTTTGTTGTTGAGAAAAAAGTTGATAACTGACAAAAACTTCTGCTCTTTTGTTTACTTCTAATTTAACGAAAATATTGTGGATATGTGTTTTTACTGTCCCGATTGATAGGAATAGTTCGTTGGCTATATCTTGATTTGTTTTGCACTCTAAAAGTAACGAAAGCACTTCTCTTTCTCGCTGCGTTAATTGATAGGCATCACAAAAAGGCGCCAAAAGTACGGGTTCATCTGATTGATTTTCTTCCAATTTAGTAGCTTCTTTTTCAAGAGCCGACAGAGGAAAATCACGATTACAGAAGTAGATAATGGCGATGGAGAGAATGATTGTATAAATATCTTCAGAAACGTTTCGGTTGTTAATTTTAAAGACAATATCAGAATATTGGTCAATGTTAAAAATAACGAAGGTATCTTCCAAAAGAATTGCCACACCGAAACCAATGCTTAGCCAACCAATAAAACGAAGATATTTTTTCGCAAGGGCTGATAAAGGATCTATTCGTAATTGATAGAGCGCATAGAAACCAAGGTAAATTAAAAATAACTGATTGGGTAAATAGTACAACCAAACTTTTAAGGCGGAATTTTGTGAAAATGGAATAGCTAGCATCCATAAACCAATTAAAAATAACCAGACAAATTGATAATTTTTAAAAGGACGCCCACTAATAGTATTGATAATAGCCAGATAGGCAAAATTACAACAAATAAAAATGATGGTCTTTAAAAAAGGTGCGGTCATAAAGGTCTGATTATATTCGGTTGCAAACGAATTAATGAACTCAGTCATATAAACAATCACATTGTCACAAATAAAAATAACCATTAAAAAGAGAAGCAATAAAAAAATCGGTTGTTTATTTTTCAAGTAAAGATTTAAGGTGAAGGTTGAAGTAAACGAATATAAAATAATCAACAAGATGTTATAAATAAAAACAAATGTCACGATTGGAAACCCCTTTCATCTTTTATTTTAAGTGAATGATTTTTCAAAATAATTATACCATTTTCAAATCTATGATTGGTCAGAAATTAGAGAGAAATCCGCCTAAACTTTTATAAACCCCTGGTGTACCAACGGTTTATAACCATAAATAAACTTTTTTTAATGAAAAATCACGCCAAAAAAGAAAGCGTTTTCTAACTTTTGGCGGATAGTAAACTCTTCGCTAAACTTGGTAAAGTCAATGTGTAAACAAAAACAACTTTTAGGAGGAACACATCATGAAAAGAGATTACGTTACAACAGAAACATATACGAAAGAGGAAATGCACTACTTAGTCGATTTATCATTAAAAATTAAAGAAGCGATTAAAAATGGGTATTATCCGCAACTGTTAAAAAACAAATCTTTAGGAATGATTTTCCAACAATCTTCAACTCGAACACGAGTATCTTTTGAAACTGCAATGGAACAATTAGGTGGACATGGCGAATATTTAGCACCTGGTCAAATTCAATTAGGGGGACATGAAACGATTGAAGATACCAGCCGCGTATTGTCACGTTTAGTAGATATTTTGATGGCTCGTGTGGAACGTCACCATAGTATTGTTGATTTAGCTAATTGTGCTACTATCCCAGTCATTAACGGTATGTCTGATTACAATCATCCAACCCAAGAATTAGGTGATTTGTGTACCATGGTTGAGCATTTACCAGAAGGCAAAAAATTAGAAGATTGTAAAGTTGTCTTTGTCGGAGATGCGACACAAGTTTGTTTTTCTTTAGGATTAATCACAACAAAAATGGGCATGAATTTTGTTCACTTCGGTCCAGAAGGCTTCCAATTAAATGAAGAGCATCAAGCGAAATTAGCAAAAAATTGTGAAGTTTCAGGCGGTAGCTTTTTGGTCACAGATGATGCAAGTTCTGTTGAAGGCGCTGATTTCTTGTACACGGATGTTTGGTATGGCTTGTACGAAGCGGAATTATCTGAAGAAGAACGTATGAAGGTTTTCTATCCAAAATATCAAGTGAATCAAGAAATGATGGATCGGGCAGGTGCCAATTGTAAATTCATGCACTGTTTACCAGCAACACGTGGGGAAGAAGTAACTGATGAAGTAATTGACGGTAAAAATTCTATTTGTTTCGATGAAGCAGAAAACCGTTTAACATCTATTCGTGGCTTATTAGTATATCTTATGAATGATTATGAAGCAAAAAATCCTTATGATTTAATCAAACAAGCAGAAGCAAAAAAAGAACTAGAAGTTTTCTTAGACACTCAAAGCATTTAACGGCCAACTGTCCACTGATTGAAAAAATGAATCAGTGGACAGTTTATAAAGAGAGGAAGAGTCTTCATGGAGGGGAAAAAGAAATTTAGTTTAACGAGTGCCATTTTATCAGTGATCTGTGTGGTTTTCGTTGCTGAAGCAGCGGCGCCTGTTGCTGCAATTGGTAATTCTCAGTTTTTTTGGTGGATTTTCTTATTAATTGCATTCCTATTGCCATATGGGTTAATTTCATCAGAATTAGGAACAACTTATATTGGTGAAGGGGGCATCTATGATTGGGTGACCAAAGCATATGGTCATCGTTGGGGTGCCAGAGTTTCTTGGTATTATTGGATTAATTATCCATTGTGGCTAGCTTCATTAGCCGTTATGACGCCAGAACTATTAACGACAATTACAGGTATTAAGTTTTCAACACCGATGATGATTATTGTTGAATTAATTTTTACTTGGATTGTGGTTTGGATTAGTTTTTATCCAGTCAGCGACAGTATCTGGATTCTAAATGGAGCTGCCGTAATCAAGATGGTTTTAGCAGTCTTAATTGGTGGGCTAGGATTGTATGTAGCCTTGACGAAAGGTGTTGCCAATGAATTTACCTTGAAATCAATGCTGCCAACGTTTGACTTAAGGAGTTTATCTTTTATTTCTGTAATCATTTTTAATTTGTTAGGGTTTGAAGTCATCTGTACGTTTGCAGATGATATGGAAAATCCTAAGAAGCAAATTCCACAAGCTATTGTAGCAGCGGGGTTAGTCATTGCGGCCATTTATATTTTTTCAGCCTTTGGAATTGGGGTAGCGATTCCCACCGATCAAATTAGTACCGGCAGTGGTATGATGGATAGCTTTAAACTATTGACAGGCTCGACAGAAGGTTGGTTCATTATGTTGATGGCTTTCCTATTCCTTCTTACGTTGTTCGGCAACATGATTTCTTGGTCATTAGGAGTCAATAATACAGCTTGTTATGCTGCTGAAAATGGTGACATGCCTAAATTTTTTGAAAAACGTAGTAAGAAAAATGACATGCCAATTGGGGCTGCTTTGATGAATGGCATTGTGGCATCGGTGGTCATTGTATTAGCACCAATTTTACCTAATCAAGATTTATTCTGGGCCTTTTTCTCCTTGAATGTCGTCCTATTCTTGTTATCGTATATCCCAGTTTTCCCAGCTTTTTATAAGCTTAGAAAAATTGATCCCGATACACCACGTCCGTTTAAAGTTAACGGAAAACCAGGATTTTTAAAAGTTTTAGTGGTTTTACCAATGATTATGATTATTATTTCACTGATTTTCACAGCAGTACCTTTAGATTTTAGTCCCGCAGCATTAAATGAAAAATTACCAATCACAATTGGGGCAATCATTTTTATTCTGTTTGGTGAAGTAATTATTTACGTGAAAAAAATTAAGAAGGGAACGAAAGAAAATGGCTAAACGAATTGTAGGAAGTACCCCTAAACAAGATGGCTTTAGAATGCCAGGAGAATTTGAACCACAAGAGAAAGTTTGGATGATTTGGCCAGAAAGACCGGATAATTGGCGTGATGGTGGTAAACCTGTCCAAGAAGCTTTTACTAATGTGGCCAAAGCAATTAGTCAATTTACACCGATGAATGTGGTGGTTTCTCAACAACAATTTCAAAATTGCCGTCGCCAATTGCCGCCAGAAATTACGGTTTACGAAATGTCAAACAATGATGCGTGGGTCCGTGATTGTGGACCATCATTTGTCATTAACGACCATGGAGAAATCCGTGGTGTGGATTGGACATTCAATGCTTGGGGGGGATTAGTAGATGGATTATATTTTCCTTGGGACCAAGACGATTTGGTTGCACAAAAAATTTGTGAAATTGAGCATGTAGATTCTTATCGTACAGATGATTTTGTTTTAGAAGGCGGTTCATTCCACGTAGATGGACAAGGAACAGTCTTGACTACAGAAATGTGCTTATTAAGTGAAGGTCGAAATCCACAACTTTCAAAAGAAGCAATCGAACAAAAATTATGCGACTATTTAAATGTTGAAAAAGTTCTTTGGCTAGGTGATGGAATTGACCCAGAAGAAACCAATGGTCACGTGGATGATGTAGCTTGTTTTATTGCACCTGGTGAAGTGGCTTGTATTTACACCGAAGATCAAAATAGTCCATTTTATGAAGCGGCACAAGATGCGTATCAACGTTTGCTTAAAATGACTGATGCTAAAGGACGCCAATTAAAAGTCCACAAATTATGCTGTCCTGTCAAAAACGTGACCATTAAAGGCTCCTTCAAAATTGATTTCGTGGAAGGAACCATGCCACGAGAAGATGGCGATATTTGTATCGCATCCTATATGAACTTTTTAATTACAAATGATGGCGTGATTGTGCCACAGTATGGTGATGAAAATGATCGTTTGGCTTTAGAGCAAGTTCAAACGATGTTCCCAGATAAAAAAATTGTCGGCGTTAATACGGTAGAAGTTGTTTATGGGGGCGGCAATATTCACTGTATCACACAACAAGAACCAAAGCGCTAGGAGGGAAACAGATGTCAAAAATAGTGATTGCATTAGGTGGAAATGCGTTAGGAAATTCTTCGAAAGAACAATTGGCAAAAGCACAAACCGCTGCAAAATCCATTGTTGATTTAATTGAACAAGGCCATCAAGTGGTGATTGCTCATGGCAACGGGCCACAAGTTGGCAAAATTCGCTTAGCTTTTGAGGAAACGAGTCAATCTCCAGAAGATGTCGTGCCGTTTCCTGAATGCACAGCAATGAGCCAAGGCTATATTGGCTATCATTTACAACAAGCAATTGATGAAGAACTAGTAGCCAGAAATTTAGGGGAACAACCAGTTGTTACGTTAATTACACAAGTCGTGGTGGATCCAAAAGACCCAGCGTTTACAAAACCAACAAAACCAATTGGTGGTTATTATGACGAAGAAACAGCCAAACGATTGATGGCGGAAACTGGGAACGTCTATCAAGAAGATGCGGGTCGAGGCTGGCGACGGGTAGTTCCTTCGCCAAAACCAGTTGATATTTACGAAAAAGTTAGCTTGCGAACACTTGTTGATGCAGGACAGATCGTAATTGCTTGTGGTGGTGGGGGGGTTCCTATTGCCTATGATGGTCCAGTCTATCATGGTGTAGATGCAGTCATTGATAAAGACTTTGCGGCAGCTAAAATGGCTGAACTCATTGAAGCAGATGTTTTTGTGGTATTAACTGCAGTAGAACATGTTTTTGTTAACTTTGGTCAAGCAAATCAACAAGCTTTGACCGATGTTACGGTTACGGCAATGCAACAATATATAGAAGAAGATCAATTTGCGCCAGGTAGTATGTTACCCAAGGTGGAAGCGGCCATCAGTTTTGCAGAAAGTAAACCAAACCGCCAGGCGATTATCGGGCTTTTAGAATTAGCTTCGGAAGCAATCAAAGGAGAAAGTGGTACACGAATTACACAATAAATTCTCAGTATTTAACTTTTACAAAAGACTAAAACAAACGCATTTAGCGGACTAACTTAATCGTTAGAGAGTAGGACATCGGTCGTTTTGACGGATGTCCTACTCTTTATTTTGTCTTTTTAACGAACAAAACTGTTAGTTGTCATGCAAAAATAAACATAGTAAGATAATCTTTAAATGGTATAGGAGGATAAAAATGTCTAAATTTTTAAAAGTAATCGGAATAATTGCTGTTTTGTTAGTCATAATAGGCGCTGCAGCGTATTGGTTTATACTCAAAAAGTTCACTCCTGAGGCAGAAACCCCAGCAATGTACAATCAAGAGAGAATCGTTAAAACGATTGAAGACCAATTAAAAGAAACAGATGTACAAAAAGCTCGTACTAAAGCACCGTTGATTATTGAAAAAAATATCACTGAATTACAGCAAGCGATTGCCAACGGAACATTGACCTATGAAGAACTTACGGCGTTTTATTTGGACCGTATTTTACAGTTCGATCAAATAGATAATGGTATGAACAGCATCTCTGAAATCAATCCGCAAGCAATTAAGGAAGCAAAGGCATTTGACCAGCAAGCCTCTCAAACACCGAAGAAGCCTTTGTATGGTATTCCCGTGACTTTGAAAGAAAATATAAATACGACCAACATGATTTCGAGTGCAGGAGCTTATGCCTTACGCACGTTCAAGCCTAAGGAAGATGCGGAAGTAGTTAAGAAGTTAACAGAGGCGCAAGCTTTGATTTTAGGAAAAGTAAACTTATCTGAACTAGCGAATTATATGTCAATGAAAGCACCAAGTGGCTATAGTTCCAAACATGGACAAACACTTAATCCTTATGGGCCACTCAAAATAACACCTTCAGGTTCAAGTTCTGGGAGTGCAGCCAGTGTGACGATGAATATCGGCGCCTTCTCTTTAGGCACTGAGACGATGGGATCGATTGTTTCCCCCGCTTCTCATCAATCAGTGGTTGGTTTTAAACCGACCCACAGTTCAGTAAGTGGCGAAGGTGTTTTGCCATTGGCACCGTCATTAGATACAGTTGGCCCGATTGCCCGAAGTGTCGTTGATGCTGCACAAGGCTATAATGCGTTTAAGAAAGACACGGTTCCGAGCATTGATTCAACGAAATTTACTAAAAATAACTTACAAGGTCAACGCATTGGGTTGCTAGAAATGCCAAGTGCTGAAGAAGAATTTACGGCTGCTAAAAAGGCCCTCCAAAAAGCTGGAGCAGAAGTGATTCCGGTAACGCCAGATATGGAAGGGATTGATGGCGGGAAAGTTATTTCCAATGAATTTAAGTTTGCATTGGAAGAATTTGCGAAACGTTATGACCTACCATTTAAAACACTGGAGGAACTAATTGCGTATAATCAACAAGATAAAAAGGTTCGTGCCAAGTATGGGCAAGATTTATTAGAAGCAGATGTTAAAAAGAAACAACCAGATAAAGAAGTCATTCAAGCAACCATTAAAAAAGCACAACAAACGTTTGATGCGTTGCTAAAAAAACAACAATTAGACGGATATGCTTTTATTGATTCTGAAGGTACGGGTTTAAGTGCCGTGGCAGGATATCCTGAATTGACTGTTCCTTTGGCGAAAAACAGTGAAGGACAACCTTATGGGCTGACTTTTACACAAACTGCCAATAAAGAGCAAAAGTTATTTGAGCAAGCTTACAGCTTTGAACAAAGTACCAAAGGACGGATAGTACTTTCAGACAACGAGCTGTTGGCAAACAGTAAAAAAATAAATAGAGATGAGCAGTAAAGGGAAACTAGGGATGGCGAAACACCCGTATCAAATCTAATAAAGATAATCGACCTACAAATGAAAGGAATTGTTTGTAGGTCGATTATTTAGGTTAGTCGTTTTTTTTGCTTTTTTAGGCGAATGTTTTCATGTAATAAGTTAATAAGTGGCCAGATTCGAGAAATAAGGCCATCAATTTTTAAGCATTTCAATAAAAAGAGTGAACGATGACTGTATTTGAAGTATAAATATGTGCGGTTGCTTCCGCTTTCGCAACATTAATTTGAAGCGCTACCGTCGTAAAGGGTTCTGCCGCAGGAATCATTAGATGGAAACAAATCCATGAATACATAGAAGATTAAAACAAGATGAAGAAAATATTGTAGCAATAAAGGATATCAGAATGCTTGTAGAATGACTATATGTAGTGTCTGTTTGTTTTTGTAATCAATATATAGTATTAAAATCTTCTTTTTATTCCGAAATCTGATTGACTTGTTTTTTAAAACGGAGTACTCTTATTGAGACGTCAACAGAGAAAAGTTTGGTTTTAGGAAGGTCGGAAATTTGTCGTGAATAAGAATTTTTTGGTGAATGATTTTAAAGGTTGGGAAACGAGAAGTTACTTGTTTTTAGCTTTGATGGTGGGGGTACAGTTGATTGCATTTGCTATCAATCCATCGAATTGGATTACGTTAGTAGGTGGTTTAGCAGGCATCATTTGTGTGAATTTAATTGCCCAAGGAAAAGTCAGCAATTACATTTTTGGCTTAATCAGTGCAGTGATTATTGGCTATTTTGGGTTAGTAACACGGGTATATGCGGAAGTTCTTTTACAAAGCTTCTATATTATTATGGACATTACAGGGCTTTATGCTTGGCTTCGGGCTAGCGAAGATGGCTCGGGTCAAGTAACCGAAGTAAAAGTTCTAAAAGGTATTCAGTGGTTGTATGCCTTTTTCACGTGGCTGCTCATTGGCGTAGCTGCATATATTTTGTTAGGCTTTGTAAATGATGCGCAACAAACATTAGATGCAATCACGTTCAGTGTTTCAGCGACAGGGATGTTATTGATGATTAAACGTTATCAATCGCAATTCGTGTTTTGGTTACTAGGAAATATTTTTTCAATTTTGTTATGGTTCCGAGCAGGGACGCACGCTGGTGGTGATTATGCGATATTTGTTATGTATTGTATGTATACTTTTAACTCAATTTTTGGTATGTTTAATTGGTTGAAGATAAAAAATAAAATGGAAAAAAATAGGTAGGGAGTTCGATGGCAGTGATTGTTTTAGCAGGTACGATTGGCGCTGGTAAATCTAGTTTAACAGCTTTAATTGCAAACCGTTTAGGTTCAGAAGCCTTTTACGAATCAGTTGATGATAATGAGGTATTACCTTTATTTTATGCGGAACCGGAAAAGTACGCATTTTTATTACAAATTTATTTTTTAAATAAACGTTTTGATAGTATTAAACAAGCATTAACGCATGAAAATAATGTATTGGATCGCTCGATTTATGAAGATTCATTACTTTTTCATTTAAATGCAGATTTAGGTCGTGCCAACGAAACAGAGGTCAAAGTGTACGATGACTTATTACAAAACATGCTCCAAGAATTGCCTTATGCTGCGCATAAAAAAAGACCTGATTTGTTAGTTCACATTCGTATTTCATTTCCCAAAATGTTAGAACGCATCAAAAAACGTGGCCGTCCTTATGAACAAATTGAGACAGATCCAACGTTGTATGATTACTATCAAATGTTGAACGAGCGTTATGATCAATGGTATGAAGACTATGATGAAAGTCCTAAAATTCAAATTGATGGCGATAAATATGATTTTGTCGAAGATCCTGAAGCGTGTCAATATGTCTTGGCGTTAATCGAGAAGAAAATTGAAGAATTAGAAAGATAAATAAAAAGAAGCAAGTCCGGACTTGCTTCTTTTTGACTTAAAATGTGGATAGATAGGCTAAAGTTGCTACTAAATAAAGGAGTGTAGTGCTAAATTATAGAATCGGATTTTAACCTTCCCCTAAGTTAAAATCGGATAATCTATCCATCGACAGTTTAAGTTTGTATAAAATAGCGGTAGCTATTATCAACGAAGTCATTCATCGGTTGACCTGACTTCTCTAGAAGTATACCATCGAAAATAACCGACAGTTGTTCAAAATTTGGACTTAGTAAGTGTAAATTTTGATTGAAAGTTTCTGTAAATCAATCATTTATTCAAAAAAATAATGCTCGAAAGAAGGAAGATAAATGGGCCAAATTTGGTTTGAACGCATTCTACGTTGGCGCAAAAAAGCGCAACGATTTTTACAAGGACGTTATGCCCGGTTCGATGAATTGAATCGAACGCTGTTGCTAACAAGTGTTGTGCTGGCGCTTATCAATATTTTTACTGGCTATCTTTGGGTTCGATTATTGATTTTAATCACAGTCGCCTACGTGTATTATCGCTTTTTTTCAAAACATATTCACCCGCGATTGAATGAAAATCAACGGTTTATTCTTCGAAAACAACGCCTAATGCAAAAGGTTCATGCTTTTCGCAAGCGACACATGACTCAGAAAGGATATCGTTATTTTAAATGTCCAAAATGTCAGCAGTCATTACGTGCGCCGAAAGGACGAGGAACAATCAAAGTCACTTGTTCAAACTGCCAAAATCAATTTATCAAAAAAGTCTGACCTTCTGTGTTTTTTGGTCTAGGCAACTTTCGGACTTGTGGTATACTTGAGAAAAGAAACCATTGGATATTCTAAAAGGGGAATATCTTGTTAAAAAAGGAGAGAAAAAACAATGGAAATTAAACGCCAACAAGAAATTGTTGAAGCGTATCACTATGATATGCGAGTACCTGATTCAGAAGTAGAGACAGATTTACGTGTCAGTTTTTCACCAATTGAAGTAGAAGAAGAAAATTATCCAGAAAATAGCTCAGCACTTGTTGCTCGCTTAGAATTTCGAATTGTCTTTGACGAATTTGTTTTATCAGGGGCGATTAGCCAAATTAATCACATTATTGATCGTAAAATTGAAAAACAAGAAGATATTTCGCAAGAAGAAGTCGATGAACTTGTACGTCCTTTATTTAGCATCGTCGAACGTTTATCTTATGAAGTAACTGAAATTGCTCTGGATCGTCCAGGTGTTCAATTGAATTTTCAACAATCAGAAGAAGCTTAACTTTTAAAAACAGCGTTTGTAACGGATTCCGTTACAAACGCTGTTTTTATTCTTGTGAAGATTTAGCAACCAAAGCTTTTTTAAACTGTTCATAATTTTTTGTAGCGATATCCACATAAGCAATCGGCTGACCAACTTTGGTGATTTTTTCGGGAAGATAGGGAGCGAGCATTTCATTGTACAAAATGAACGCAGCTTCTGGTACTTTCTCTGAAAGAACATCATAACTGATAAAGTCAATTTCATAGGTTGGTTGAAAAAAGGCTTTGATGTTTTGCTGCTCTTTATTTGAAAAGAGCCAAGGACCTCCATTTGCAGGGCTCCCAACATACAACATTGCTCCATCACGGTTGACAGAAAGGATCCAACAAATTTTTTGCATACGCTTACACCTCCTAGAACTAAGTATATCACGTCAGATTAAAAGAAAGAGGACAAAAAACAAATTATTTTTACAGTGACTAGTAAAACAACGCTTGGTGATAGTTTTAAACTATCGCAACGGTTATTTTCTATCAAAAAGTAAGCAAATTATCCCACTATTTGCTATAAAATAAGGTACAATAGAACTATCACTGGAAACAGTCTGCTGTTTTCAGGGTATTTACTGGAGAGTGAGTACCGGGAACCTTTACTTCCTTTGATGTACTTGTCATTAAAAACATAGGGAGGAACTAAAATGACAACATTCATCACTGTATTAGTGATCCTTGCATTTATTGCTGTGTTATTCGGTTTCTACCAAATGCAAAAGAAACATTTAAAATTCTCAACACGTGTCTTTTCAGCATTAGGCGTGGGGATTGTTTTAGGTGCAATTATTCAATTTGCTTTTGGTACAGACAGTAAAATTACTACGCAATCAATGGAATGGATCGGGATTGTAGGTAATGGTTATGTAGCGTTTCTACAAATGCTCGTAATTCCGTTAGTATTTGTATCTATCGTAGGTGCATTTACAAAAATGAAAGAATCCAATAAATTAGGAAAAATTAGCTTTAATGTGTTAGCCACCTTACTAGGAACAACAGCAGTAGCTGCCTTGGTGGGGATTGGAACAACCTTAGCGTTTGGTCTTCAAGGGGCAAAATTCACGCAAGGTGCTGCAGAAACGTCAAGAATTGCTGAGTTAGCGACGCGTCAAGATGCGATTCAAGATTTGACGATTCCACAACAAATCGTTTCATTTATTCCTAAAAATGTCTTTGCTGACTTTGCGGGAACACGACCAATGAGTACCATTGGGGTGGTAATCTTTGCTGCGTTTGTTGGTGTCGCTTATTTAGGCGTTCGTCGTAAAGCGCCAAAAGAAGCTGAATTTTTTGCAAATTTAATTGATAGTTTATATAAAATTACCATGCGAATTGTTACCTTAGTTTTACGCTTGACCCCTTATGGCGTGTTAGCGTTAATGATTAATGTTGTAGCAACAAGTGATTTTGTTGCGATTATTAACTTAGGTAAATTTGTGTTGGCATCGTATGTGGCCTTAATCATTGTTTTTGCCATTCACATGCTGATTTTAATTACTTTAAAAGTCAATCCAGTTACGTATCTAAAGAAAGTTTTTCCAGTCTTGAGCTTTGCTTTTACTTCTCGTTCAAGTGCAGGAGCTTTACCATTAAATATTGAAACACAAACCAAAGCATTAGGTGTCGATGATGCCACAGCAAACTTTGCTGGTAGTTTCGGTTTGTCTATTGGACAAAATGGTTGTGCCGGCGTTTATCCAGCTATGTTAGCAACCATCGTTGCACCAACTGTTGGAATTGATGTCTTTAGTTTACAATTTATTTTAATGTTAGTAGCAGTTGTCACAATCAGTTCATTTGGCGTAGCCGGTGTCGGCGGCGGAGCAACCTTTGCTTCTCTAATCGTTTTAGGCGCAATGAACTTGCCAGTTGCAATTGTTGGTTTAGTAATTTCGGTTGAACCACTTATTGACATGGCGCGGACAGCTGTTAACGTTAACGATAGTATGGTTGCAGGTGTGTTAACAAGTGCTCGTATTCATGAATTAGATCGTGATGTCTTAAATGATCGCGACGTTGTCTTAGATGCAAATATCTAAATCAATAAAACGAAAAGTGTTTGAGCAATGTCTTGCTCAAACACTTTTTTTGATTTTAAGCGAAAGTGCAGTAATTATTTAAAAGAACGTATATAATAAGTTGTTAACTAAATTCAAAAGGACGTGAAGGAATGTTTTCAAACCAAGTAAAGATTATGTTATATGTGAATAATGTTGAGGAATCTAGTCAATTTTGGCAAACGTTTGGCTTTGTTGAAAAGGAAAGAGAGGAAGTTGACGGCACATTGGTGGTAGAGATTGCGCCAAGTGAATCAGCAGAGACGATTATTGTTTTATATGATTTGGCCTTTATTCAAAAACATTCACCAGAAGTGGCGGGGAATACCCCTTCTCTAATGTTTGCTAGCGATGATATCATTGGTCTCTATAAAAAAATGCAAGAGGCTGGCGTTACTGTCGGTGAAATGGTTCAATTGCCAACAGGCTTAGTTTTTAATTTTGCAGATAACGATGATAATTACTTTGCTGTGATGGGGCAAGAAAGTAAATAAAAAACAGCTTGGCACCAGAATCTAGATTGATTCTGGTGCCAAGCTGTTTTTTATAAAAGTTGAAAGTTTTATAAATTTTACTAAAATCTGTAATTTTCATGAAAATATAGCGTATGATAATGCTGTTAATAGAATAGGCGGAGGTAAGCGGTATGCGTAAACGACATGCAAAGAAAAGACATGGAGGAGTGAATTGGCTTTTTATAGTATGTTTGTTGGTGGTGATTGGTGGTAGTGGTTATTTAATAAAAACGTTCTTTTTCACTAGAGATTCACAAGTTAGTCAAGAATCGAAAGTGGTCTTGGAAGAAGATCGCCGAAGTGATAATTATGCGAATTTAACGAAAGAAATAGTTGCACCAGATAGTGGCGAACTTGATCAAAAAATTCAAGAAACAAATTATATTGGTTCGGCTTTGATCATTAAAGATGATCAGGTTTTAGTAAATAAAGGATATGGCTTTGCCAATTTTGAAAAGCAACAAGCCAACACGCCAAACACAAGGTTTCAGATTGGTTCAATTCAAAAATCTTTTACCACAACCTTGATCTTAAAAGCGATTGAAGAAGGTAAACTTACATTAGATACAAAACTCGCTACGTTTTATCCGCAAATTCAAGGTGCTGAGGACATTACGATTAGCGATATGTTGAATATGACAAGCGGTTTGAAGTTATCAGCAATACCTAATAATATCGTTACGGATGAAGAAATTATTCAATTTGTTAAACAAAATACCATTCAAGTCAATAAAGGAGAATACAATTATTCCCCAGTAAATTTTGTCCTTTTAGCAGGAATGTTAGAGAAAATGTATCAACGTACCTATCGAGAATTATTTAATAATCTTTATCACAAAACGGCTGGTTTAAAGAATTTTGGCTTCTATGAAACCTTATTGGAACAACCCAATAATTCAACAAGTTATAAATGGACAGAAGACAATTCATATAACCAGGTGCTCTCAATTCCTGCAGCTAGTTTTGCCCATGAATTTGGAACTGGGAATGTGGATATGACGACAGGTGATTTGTATTGGTACTTACATCAATTAATGAGTGGACATTTAGTTTCCACCGCACTTTTGCAAAAATTATGGACGTCTTCTCAGCAAAGTTCTTATCATGGCGGCATCTATGTTCATGATAATTATTTACGCTTACACGGCGTTGAAGCGGGTCAACAAGCTCTAGCTTTATTTTCAAAAGATATGAAAACCGGGGTCATATTGCTAACTAATTGTGTGAATCCAGCGAAATACAAAGAATTAATTGGTTCGTTGTTCCATGATGTAACCAATTTAACTGTGAAATTTTAAAGCAGAAGCAACAACGATCACTCCAAAGCCTTTTTAGGTTTCTTCTGAGAGACTTTATATTAAAATAAAGGGAAGAACAATCAAAGGGAGTGACGAAGATGAAGCAATCAAAAAATAAACAAGTTGTTATTGGTGAATCAACGAAAAAAAATATTTATCTTCAAGATATAGAACAGGAAACGCAAGCTTTTATTCTCCAAAACAATCCACAATTGACAGCTGAATCGATGATTACATTGGCGGAGTTACTTAATTATCGTTTGGATTACATGAAACAATTGGTCGCAAATGATTCTGAAAAAATCCAACAACTGAATGAGTTGGTGGTTCAACATATCAAAGAAGATAAGCTGATTTCCAATAATATGAATGAAAAGATGGAAAAGAAATTAACCTTTGGCCAACGAGCAGCGGATACCATTGCTAAATTTGGCGGTAGCTGGGTGTTTATTGGCTTCTTTTGCTTCGTGTTGATTGCTTGGATTGTGATTAACTCTACCACTTTATTGGGACAACCATTTGACAAATATCCTTATATTTTGCTAAATCTCGCCTTATCTTGTTTAGCAGCTATCCAAGCACCGATTATTATGATGAGTCAAAACAGACAAGAAGCCCGTGACAGAGAACAAGCGAATAATGATTATAAAATTAACTTAAAGGCAGAAGTAGAAATTAATTTATTACATGAGAAAATGGATTATATTATCAATAATCAACTAGAAAATTTGGTAAAAATCCAAAATATTCAAATTGAACTTTTAGGTGAGTTGCAAGAACAACTCGCTGCGACTTCTGAAAAGGAGTAGTATATAGAAGACGTCGGGATAGAACCGTTTAGCTCCGAGAACCAAGTAGGTACTGATTAACATCTATTTGCTTTGCAAATAGTGTTTCTCAGCAATAAGAAGAAATTTCCGAAAATTGCTCTTTAATTTTTGGAGACCAAGTAGGTATTGTTCATCATCGAATCACTACGTTCTTCGTGATTCTCAACAATTTCGGCTTATTTCCGAAGGACCTTCACCAAGTAGGTACGATGATTTCATCTGTTCATGCTTCACAGTGAAACATCGCAACTCTTAGAGCTGTAGCTCTTTTGAAGGCTGTACTGTGACGAGACGCATGTCGAGAAAACACCTTAGAAGTTGTTGAGATCGGAGCAACGCGTAGTGTTGGTTCTGTTCCCGCCGTTTATCAGGCTTTTTTTATTGTGTGTAAATACACAAGCAAAATAATCGCTTTCCCTTTTTTATTCACCGTATAATGGGATAGAATGACTTTATACAAAAGGGGAAAACAAGATGAAATACCAAGTATTACTTTATTACAAATATACAACAATTGAAGATCCAGAAGCTTTTGCGAAAGAGCATCTAGCTTTTTGCAAATCATTAAATTTAAAAGGCCGTATTTTAGTAGCGACAGAAGGAATTAACGGAACGTTATCTGGTACTGTCGAAGAAACAGAAAAGTATATGGAAGCAATGCAAGCAGATGAGCGCTTTAAGGATACATTCTTTAAAATTGATCCAGCAGAAGAAATGGCGTTCCGCAAAATGTTTGTTCGCCCACGTTCTGAATTAGTGGCGTTGAATTTAGAAGAAGACGTTGATCCATTAGAAACGACAGGGAAATATTTGGAACCTGCAGAATTTAAAGAAGCCTTATTAGACGAAGACACTGTTGTAATCGATGCTCGTAACGATTATGAATATGATTTAGGCCATTTCCGCGGCGCCGTGCGCCCAGATATCCGTAGCTTCCGTGAGTTACCACAATGGATTCGCGAGAACAAAGAACAATTTATGGATAAAAAAATTGTTACCTATTGTACTGGCGGGATTCGCTGTGAAAAATTTTCTGGCTGGTTATTAAAAGAAGGATTTGAAGATGTTGCTCAATTGCATGGTGGTATTGCCAACTATGGAAAAAATCCAGAAACACGTGGCGAACTTTGGGACGGCAAAATGTATGTCTTTGATGACCGAATCAGTGTCGAAATTAATCACGTTGATAAAAAAGTTATTGGGAAAGATTGGTTTGATGGAACACCTTGCGAACGCTACATTAACTGTGCAAACCCAGAATGTAATCGTCAAATCTTAACTTCAGAAGAAAATGAACATAAACATTTAGGTGGCTGCTCATTAGAGTGTAGCCAGCATCCTGCCAACCGTTATGTAAAAAAACATAATTTAACAGAAGCAGAAGTTGCTGAACGTTTGGCTTTGTTAGAAGCAGTTGAAGTATAAAAATAATAAAAAATAAACAAAAAAACTTCGAAAATTATTTTTTGAAGTTTTTTTTGTTTATTTTTTTTGGCTTTAAAAGTGTTGATTTTAAAGCTTTCTTAGCTAAAACCATTTTATTTTTTAAAAGCGTTTGAAAAAAATAAAAAAATCTAATAAATATTTCTTTTATATAATGTTTATTGGCTGGGCCAGTCAATGTTGAAAATGGGGAAGGAGGAATTCAGATGAAAATCATAAGAGGGTTTAGTTTGGTATGTTTAGGGCTATTAATCATTGGGTTGCAAACAAAAAGCGTTATGGCTGAAGAAAATAATTATGAATCAAATGGTCAAGCGAGCTTCTATGGCACCTACGTTTATGAGAATGAAAAAGAGTCAAATGACGTAGCGTATACCCAACAATCAGAAGAACAGGGAAGAAACAATTTAGCTGCTTCTGGACAAGCAGTTTTACCTAAAACAGGCGCGTCTGAAAATCCGCTGTATTCCTTGATAGGAGTTAGTTTGTTGGGGGTAGTCATTTATTTAATTAATAAAATGAAACGAGAGAAGGAGCTTATTTAATGAAAAAAACTGTTTTACTTACATCAGCAACCATACTTTTAGGCGTAGGGTTTCAAGCAATAAACGCATCAGCAGCAGAAACTTTTCCGAAAGAATACAATACGGAAGGCACAATTACTTTTGAAGCAGGCGATAACGAAATCACACCGCCAGTTGATCCAGAAAATCCCGATCCTACTGATCCAGTAGACCCAATTGATCCTCCAGGGCCAGGAACGGGTGGTGCCTTATCAATTGATTATGGGTCAAAATTTAAATTTGGCACACAAAAGATTTCTACGGCAGATCAAACGTATTATGCTGCGCCAGATGAAATGAAAGATGGTTCAAAAAAACCAACCTATGTACAAGTAACTGATAAAAGAGGAACGTTAGCAGGATGGAAACTAACGCTTTCCCAACCTGAACAATTTAAAACAGCTACTGGAGAGGAACTAGTCGGCGCTCAATTAACGTTTACAAAGGCAGAAGCTGCCTCAATGGTGGATGAAAAATATAAACCTACTGAAGTCAGTAGTACTATTTCCTTAACACCTGGTGTAAATAATAATCTAGCGATGAACGCTAAAAAAGAAACAGGTGTTGGGACTTGGGTTTATCGCTTTGGTTCAAATGAAGCAACAAATAAAGAAGCTGTCCAACTATTCGTTCCTGGGAAATCTGTAAAGCTTGCACAACAATATTCAACGAAGTTAGTTTGGGCATTAGAAGATACTCCCGCTAATAATTAAATAAAGGAGAAAAGCAATGAAAAAACAATTCACAGGAATCGTTCTATGCAGTACATTTGCAGTTGCTGGTTGGTCCTTGCAAGCGAAGGCAGAGGAGCCAAAAGAGTATCGTTCGAATGGTTTAGTAGAATTTATTCCGAACGTAGATCCGACAGAGCCGGTTGATCCAGAAAATCCCGATCCAGAAAAGCCAGTCAAACCAATTGATCCAATAGACCCAGAAGGTCCCAATCCTGGTACCCAAGGACCGTTGTCTATTGATTATGCTTCAAGTTTTGACTTTGGGAAAAATCGTATTTCGAATAAAGACCAAGTATATTTTGCAAGAGCACAGCAATATCAAGAAAATCAAAAAGAAACACCAAATTTTGTGCAAATTTCTGATAATAGAGGAACCAATAGTGGTTGGTCTTTAACGGTTACGCAAAAGGAGCAATTTAAAGCAACAAAGGCTACTTTAAATAGTCAGTTGACAGGTGCGCAAATTTCTTTAGCTAACCCGATTGTTAATAGTAATGCGCAAAATGTTGTGAAACCAGAGGCAACAAATAAGATTGCCCTTGTTCCAGGGACCGCATCGCTAGTGGCAGCTGCGAAGCAAGGAACCGGTGCAGGAACTTGGGCTACTTATTGGGGAAATGTAGAAGTGGTTGCAGAACGCGATGAAACCAATACGGTACACAATGTTAATGTTACAAAAGATGTTGCGCTATCAGTACCAGGGTCAACCCCTAAAGATGCCGTGAAATATCAAACAAAATTATTGTGGACGTTGACGGATGTACCAGGAATTTAAAAAGTAGAGGTGAAGAGAGATGCGAAACAAACAAAGCCTAGTCTTTTTGGCAAGTAGTTTATTCTTACTACTCCTTGCGCCTATTACTAGCGAAGCGATTAGTAATCCTTCGACAAATATCAACGAAGTCAATCGGGAAATAGTGGAGGAATCGGCCAATGATCAGGCAACTAGCGCTCCTTCTCACTCGGAAACATTAGAGCAAGAATCTTCCCTAGGAACGACAACAACAACCGATAATCATCCAGCAGAAACAGACCAATCAACGGCTACTTTAGAACCTAGCGAACAACAAAAGGATGACGATAACAGTGCAACGGAATCGGTGATAGTTGAACCACAGCCGCGCATGTTGGCTGCGCCATACGCTACTTCATTGCCGGATGATCCTAATATCATTCCAATCGACAAGGTGTTTCAAGAGCCAATTGGAAATGCAACAAGTATTTTAGAAGGTGGGAAGTTATTACAACTAAACCCAGCTGTTAAATCACAAAAAGGAGCTATTTGGTCAAAAAAACCAATCAGTTTATTGTCGGATTTTACCTTTAAGAGTTATTTGTATTTAGGAAACGAGTATGCAAATGCTGGTGATGGTATGACCTTTACCTTAACGAATGATCCTAGGATGTCCACAACGCCTCAAGAAGTCATTGGTTCACCTGGGATGGGAATCGGCGCATATTCCACGAAAGCGGGTCAACCCTATGTTAGAAATGCCTTATCGATTGAGTTTGATACCTATAAAAATACTGGTAGTTCCAACCGAATGGACCGAGAAATTTCACAAGATAAGGGAAATGGACATTTAGCTTTTGTCACTCCGAAAGCTAATAACAACAACTATACAGGGGAGCATTCAGGCGTCACTGTTGCGCCAACCTATCTATCTAATGGAACCTGGCGCATGTTGACTGTTCATTGGAATGCCGCAGCCAAAGCATTAACATATGATTTAGAAGGTGTGGGTACGAATACGTATGTAGTTTCAGATTTAAATGCACAATTTGGCGCAACAACAGTTTATTGGGGCTTTACATCATCCACAGGTGGTAAATACCAAGAGAATGCTTTAGCAATGACACAAATTCCTACCAACGTTACGTCACAAGCAGCCCTTAGCGTGAACGGTCAGGAGTTTAGCTCAGCTGTTGAAGCAGTGAAAAATGATCAGGTGATACTACGGAATACGTTGAATATTGACAATGACTTTATCGAAGATCGTCAACCGCAAGTAAGCATTGACTTACCTGATGAATTAGCATATGAAGAAAATTCATTAACGATTGATGGTAAAAAGGTAGCAGCCAAAGATCTGACACAAACAGGGAATCACTTAACAATTGCTTTAAATGACTACCTAGTTTTAAAGAAGGACATGATGATTGAATTAAAAACAACCCTTCAAGATAATACGCCCGAAAAAGTTTTAACTATGAACTTTGACTATTATGAAGAAGGAAGCTTACTGCAAAAGTCAAATAATGTAACGATTACTATTCCTAAACCAACAGAAAAAACAGTAACCGTTTTTTATAAAGACGCGGAAGGTAAAGATATTGCTCCACCTAAAAGTGTAACAGGGAAAATTGGTGCACCCTATCAAGAAAAACCCCTAGATATTTCTGGCTATGTTTTTACAAAAGACTCGGGCAATGCGGAAGGAACAATGACAGAGGAAACAAAAGATATTTATTTTTACTATCGTTTAGGGGAACTATATTTTAAAGAGGCACCAAAACAGATTACTTTTGGTACGGAAAAGATACGTAATCAACCACTAATTAAACTTGGGCATCCCACCGAAGGACTCAAAGTCGTGGATGAACGTAACGCAAATAATTGGCGCTTGCAACTAAAGCAAACGCAACCGTTAACAAATGATTCAATTGTAATGCCAGATGTTTTTTCTTTCGTTTCAACTGCTGGAAGCTCTCAGATTACAAATGAGGCAATTACGCTTTTAGAAAGTAATCAGAAAGGTGAAACAGATTTAACAGCATTACTTGATGAATCAAAACAACAAGGAATTCAAATCAATGTTCCTGTAGCTTATCAAAGAGTTGGAACATTTAAAGCTCGTTTATCTTGGGCGTTAGAAGACGTACCAGGAAATTAAAGAAAAGAATGGAGAAAAGAAAATGAAAAAAGTAACAACAGTATGTTTATCCATATTTATTTTAGGGAGCTTAGGCATGACTTCTCAAGCCTTTGCAGAAGATGGCGGTAGTTATACATCTAATGGTATCGTAGAATTTACACCAAGTGAAGAGCCAACTAATCCGGTTGACCCAACGGATCCAACTAATCCAGTTGATCCTATTGACCCAACAGATCCTGAAGGTCCTAATCCAGGAACAAACGGTCCGTTGTCAATTGATTATGCGTCAAGTCTAGACTTCGGTGTTCAAAAAATCACGTCGAAGGATCAGACTTATTTTGCTGCTACCCAAAAATACAAGACGGTAGGCGCAACCGATGAAGTCAAAGAAGGGCCTAACTATGTCCAAGTAACAGATAACCGTGGAACCGAAGCTGGCTGGTCATTAAAAGTGAAACAAGAAGGACAATTTAAATCAACTTCTGGTAAAGAATTGACTGGAGCAGCTATCACGTTTAAAAACGGAAATGTAGTGACTGCTTCAGATTCAGGCAAACCAATAGGCCCAGCCACAATCACGTTGAACTCAGATGGTAGTCAATCAGATGTAATGAGTGCAGCGAAAGGAAACGGTGCAGGAACTTATTTATTTGATTGGGGAACCGATGCAACTACAGCCGCTAAAAGTATTGAGTTAACTGTTCCAGGTTCTACAACCAAATACGCTGAAAAATACGCCACAAAATTAACATGGACGTTGACAGACGCTCCAGGAAATTAAACGAATTTTAAAAAGAAGAATAGCGGGGAACATGGTTACCTGCTATTCACTACATATAGAAAAGGAGTAAATAATTTGAACAGAAAAAAACAACGATTTCTTTTTTTTCCGATACTACTAATTCTTTTAGCGTTAGTACCTAGCAATGGTTTTGCCAGTGAATTTAATTTTGCGGTTACGCCTATTCCATCAGAAAAACAAGTAGATAAAGAAAAAACTTACTTTGATTTATTACTAGCACCAAATGAAGAAACTGAGTTGAAAGTGAACTTGCGCAATGATACAGATAAAGAAGTAAAGGTAGGTATTTCCATCAATAGTGCCATTACCAATTCAAATGTAATCGTGGAGTATGGTGAAAATAAGGGGAAAAAAGATCAAAGTTTAGCGTTTGATATAAAAGACTACGTTCAATACCCTAGCTCAGTTCGTTTAAAACCGAAAAGTGAACAAACGGTTTCTATTAACGTCAAAATGCCTAATACACCCTTTGATGGAGTGTTAGCTAGTGGTATCACTTTTAAAGAAGAAACGTCGGATGAAGGTAAACGCCAAGACGATAAGAGTCAGGGGTTATCCATTAAAAATGAATATTCGTATGTCGTTGCATTATTGATGCAACAAAACAAAAAAAAGGTTGAGCCGAATTTACTTTTGAAAAAAGTCTCACCAGGACAGATTAATGCTAGAAATGTGATTTTAGTCAATCTACAAAATGATCAAAAAACATATATTAACCAAGTTGCCTTTTCGGCAGAGATTACCAAAAAGGGGCATGAAGAAGTTTTATATAAAGAGGAAAAAGCAAACATGCAAATTGCACCAAATACCAATTTTTCTGTTCCCATTGCGCTAAAAGGGCAACCACTTAAGCCAGGAGATTATCATTTGTCTATGACCGTTGTTGGGAATAAAGATGCTGCAGGCTCATTTAAAAAATCAATAAACAATGAATCGATATCTTTTAGAAATCAATGGCAATTTGAAAAAGACTTTACAATTAATGGTGAAGTTGCCAAAGAATTAAATGAAAAAGATGTCACCTTAAAAGAAAATCATTCGAATTTATATTTGATGATTGGCTTACTACTATTATTGATAGTGATTTTAATCATTGCCTGGTTGATTTGGCGAAAAAAGAAACAGGAAAAAAACGAAAGAGAAATATAAAGAGTAGTTAATTTTTGATTTGATTATCGGCAACGTTTTTGTTTGTTTTTACTTATCAAACATGCAGTTTATTCAACAAACCTAACTCAAAAAAAGAAATAATAAGAAGGAGTATTGTTAAATATCGTCTGATACCACTTTACTAGTTATATTTTTTGTTTTGTTATGTAGCTAAAGTATTTGGCAATATATGTGAGAAAAATGGATAAATACAAACATTTACTATTATGGAGTACATTGTTACTCTCGTTTTTTCAAGTAACCACTGTGCAAGCAGCAGAAGAACGGAATCCAATTTATAATCCGACTAATCCAACAGAAGAAATTTATCCGATTGAGAATACTGGCACACCAGAAAAAATGGAAGAAACAAATGAAAGTACTATTACTAGCGAAACGCAAGCGGAAGAAAGTAGCGAAGACGTTAGTAAAAAAGAAGTGAAAACCAATAATCCAAAAACAAATGAAGAAAGGCCTTCTTCCAAGAAAAGTCAGCATCAAGTATTTTTCACGGATGAATTATTTGATGCTAGCCATATCACCATTGTACCAAATAGCACAGGCGGTGCTGGAACGGAGGGGCAAAACACTTTTTACTTGAATTTCATACGGGAATTAGTAGGAACGGCTATTTATGGGAGAAAGAACTGATAAATGATGAATTATGAAATTTTTTTAAATAAAGAAGATCAACGAAGTTATTCCTTGCTAAGGCATTTAGAAGAAAGTCCCACGCTATCAGGTACTTTTATTGCACTTCGCGAAGAATTATCAATGTCGAATTTTTTAGTCAAAAAAACATTAGAAAAATTAAAAGCAGATATTGACAATCTAAAGTTAAGCGACAGCTTAACTTTAGTCGTTTCTGATGTAGATGTTACACTTGAAATTGATGGAAACTATTCAAGTAAACTTTTGCTCACGAAATACTTAACAGAATCGCTCTCTTTTAAATTAGTGTTGTCTTACTTTAGAGGAAATTATAGTTTGACAAAGTTTGCTGAATGTAATCATGTCAGCACCTCTGTGGCGTATAGTACCTTACAGCGGCTAAAAAAAGCCTTAAAGGAGTATCAGATCTATTTTAGTAAACGGGAAATTGTCGGCAATCAAAAAGTAATTTCATTTTTTTTGTATAAATTGTTCACGCTTTCCAATCAACCAATTTCCGAACTATATTCGGTAAAAGTCTATAATGAAGCGAAACGTGTATTACAGTCTGTTGAGTTAAACTATACTTTCACCACCTATGAGCGACGCAATTTTTTCCATTATTTAGCTATTATGATTAACAACGAAGGACGTGCGGTGGAAGGGATCGATACGCGTGCACTAAATACATTTTCAGAAGAATTAATAAAAAAATCGCAAGTGGCATGGGCATTGTCCTCAAAATCATTAACGTATACGATTGTTTTTTTCTTGTATTTGCATGGCAAAGTAGAGAAAAAATATGTCATTCATGAAGATCCTACGATTGAAAGCTTAACTCGTGTTTTCATTGGAAGTTTTGAAAAAGCATTTAATTGTTTAGAGGAGTCAACAAGGAATACTCTAGAAGAAGGGTTAGCAATTATTCATTTCAATGTTATTTACTTTCCGCTTAATATGTTTGACGATTTTGAAATGGATTTACAGTTTTTTAAGCAAACATATCCGGAATTTTATTTTTATTTAATTGAATATATTCGTTGGTTAACAGCAAAACATAAAAAAATTGCGAAAGCCAATCACTGTTTGTTTTTTAACTATCTATTGTTGCTAATTAATCATGTTCCGGTTCATTTAATTGCAGAGCCAGCCAAGGTCCTAATTGATTTTTCTTATGGAAAAGAGTATAACCAATTCATCAAAAAAAATTTATCCGTCTATGTGAATTTAAATGTAGAAATTATTGACCCGTTATCAGATACCTTACCAGATGTGGTGATTACCAATTTAAATAACTTGTATCAAGAAGAACAGAGTAAAGTTATGGTTTGGCTGGATCCACCTCGTTCGATTGATTGGGTCAATTTAACGCAATCATTATTGACTATTCAAGAAGAAAAATATCAACAACAAAAAGAATCGACAAAGACAAGCGGTGATCCTATCGAATAGAATCATCGCTTGTCTTTGTGTTTAAGTCTTTACAAAACCACCCAAGTGTTTTATAATATGAATATACATTCATATGAATAGAAAAACATTAATGAGGAGGCGCATAACAATGTCAAAACAAACAGGTGCACACACACATGAAGAAAAAGGTAAAAACGTTCCAGTTATTCTCTTTTTTACAGGATTGGCTCTTTTCTTTATCGGTTTATTTTTAGGGAACATGCTCTTAGTGAAAAATATTCTTTTCTCGTTAGCTGCTATTTTAGCTGGTTATCATATTATTGGGGAAGGCTTTGGAGATACGTATCGGGATACGAAAAACAATCGAAAGTTTTCACCTAATATTCATTTGTTAATGACCTTAGCTGCAGTTGGTTCAGCATTAATGGGAAGTTTTGAAGAATCAGCATTGTTGATTTTGATTTTTGCGGCGGCGCATTTCCTTGAAGATTATGCCCAAGGCAAAAGCCAACGTGAAATTACAAAACTATTAAATTTAAATCCAACAGAAGCTCGCTTGATAACAGACGACGGCTCAATTCAAACTGTGTCAGTTGAACAATTGAAGATTGGTGACCGCGTGCAAGTCCTCAATGGTGCGCAAATCCCGACAGATGGCGTCGTGCTTGAAGGAAGTACCGCTGTGGATGAATCATCTATTAATGGGGAAAGTATTCCCAAAGAAAAAAATAGTGGGGACCCAGTTTTTGGTAGTACCATGAACGGTTCAGGCACAATTGTTGTTGAAGTAACGAAAGATAGTTCAGAAACAGTTTTTGCAAAAATCGTACAGCTCGTGAACCAATCACAAGAAAATCAATCAGAAATTGCAAGCAAAATTAAACGATTTGAACCAAAATATGTCACACTAGTTTTAGCAGTTTTTCCACTAATTGTTTTAGGTGGCGCATTACTTTTCCAATTGACTTGGGCTGAAAGTTTTTACAGAGGCTTGGTTTTCTTAATTGCTGCCTCCCCTTGTGCTTTAGCAGCGAGTGCCGTTCCGGCAACTTTATCAGGAATTTCCAATTTAGCGAAACAAGGCGTTTTGTTTAAAGGTGGCTCATTCTTATCAAATTTAGCTGAAGTGAAAGCACTCGCTTTTGATAAAACAGGCACGCTAACAAAAGGCAAACCTGAGGTCACAGATTATCTTTTTGTTGATGGCTTAGAAAATCGCCAAGACGAATTAGTAGCTGTTTTAACAAATATGGAGAAAAAATCCAATCATCCATTGGCGACAGCGATTGTTAATCGCTTTGAAGCAGAAACAACGGCTTTAAATTTAGAAGTAGAAAATATTGTTGGGGTGGGTTTAGTAACGACCATTGCAGACACAACTTTTAGAATTGGTAAACCATCTAGTTTCGAACAAGTGCCAACAATCATTGAGAAACAAACAACGAAATTAGCGAGTGAAGGCAAAACGGTAGTGTACTTTGCCGAAAATGAACAAGTGATTGGTTTAGTGGCATTGATGGATGTTCCTAATGAAGAAGCAATGAACGCCATTCACTATTTCAAGTCACAGAATATTGAAACAACAATGATTACAGGAGATGCAAAACTTACGGGTGAAGCAGTTGGCCGCTTAGTAGGCGTGGACCAAGTTTATGCTAATGTTTTGCCTGAGGAAAAATCAGCGATTGTTGATCAATTAAAACGCGAAGTAGGAATGACAGGGATGGTTGGTGATGGCATTAATGATGCACCGGCTTTAGTGAATGCTGATATCGGAGTGGCAATGGGGGATGGTACAGACATTGCTATCGATGTTGCAGACGTGGTAGTGATGAAAAATGATCTTTCTAAATTAGGCTATGCTCATCGTGTCTCAAAACGCTTGAATAAAATTGTGCAGCAAAATATTATTTTTTCAATGTTAGTGGTAGCAACGTTAATTATCTTGAACTTTTTAGGTATTGCGAATATCGCATTTAGCGTACTTATTCATGAAGGAAGTACCTTAGTGGTCATTTTTAATGGCTTGCGTTTATTAGTTAATACAAAATAAGCCAAATAGTCACTTGCAAGAAAGGAGAGAAAGCGATGAATTCTTTAAAAATGATTGAACTTTCTCTCACAGACGTTGTCATTCGGATGGCTCTAGCCGTGGTTTTTGGAGCTTTGATTGGGTTAGAAAGAAGTATTAAAAGAAAAGGCTTCGGTATTAGTAGTAATGCCATTTTATGTTTGGCCTCCTGTACGATTTCCATTTTACAGATTCAATCGGTGGATATTTTAGTCGATGTGGTGAAACAAAATAGCGCCTTGGCGTCCATTATTTCTATGGATATTACACGATATGGCGCCCAAGTGATTAGTGGTGTAGGCTTTCTCGGTGCGGGGATTATCGTTTTTAGAGAAAGGAAAGTCTCTGGGTTAACGACAGCAGTAATGATGTGGAATGTTACTATTATTGGTTTAGTCATTGGGATGGGCTTTTTAACCATTGCGTTTATCAATCTCGTGGCGACTTTGCTAGTATTAGCTCTGGCCCATTTTAAACGAAAAACTCCTTTAAAACGATTGCAGCTTATCGTAAAAATGAAGGAACCCATGATTAAAGAAAGCCGCCTGCATGAACAACTTCAAGCTTCTTTAGAAAAAGGGGAGCGCTTAGTAGAATTGACTTTGGAATCCGAACAAGAGGCAGTGACAGCAAAGATTTCTTATGTAGGCAAAGAAGATTTCTGGCATTCCAACTTGCACCATCTCTTAAAAGAAAAAGGGCACGTTCAATCTGTCTCTGTCACAGAAACAATTTAACCATAAAATAAAGCACTTGGGCGCTAGCGCGCGCCAAGTGCTTTTGTTTAAATATTTAATACTTTATCTAAGAAATCTTTTGTTCGAGGGTTTTGAGGATTTTCAAAGACTTGCTCTGGCGAACCATCTTCTAGGAAGTTACCGCCATCAATGAACATTACTCGGTTAGCCACTTCTTTTGCAAAGCCCATTTCGTGAGTAACTATGACCATTGTCATTCCTTGTTTTGCTAAATCTTTCATTACACCAAGAACATCGCCAACCATTTCTGGATCAAGGGCTGATGTTGGCTCATCGAAAAGCATAATATCAGGATTCATCGCTAACGCACGTGCAATTGCGACACGTTGTTTTTGACCACCAGATAAAGAATCAGGATAGGCATCTTTTTTATCTGCCAACCCAACACGTTCTAAAAGTTCTAACGCTTTTTTCTCCGCTTCGTCTTTTGACAAGCGACCTAAATCGGTTGGTGCTAAAACAATGTTTTCTAAAATAGATAAATGTGGAAACAAATTGAAATGTTGGAAAACCATGCCGATATGTTGACGGACTTGGTTGATGTCCGTATTTTTATCTGTCAAGTTCGCACCATCAATAATAATGTCTCCGCTAGAAGCTTCTTCTAATTGATTCAAGCAACGTAAAAAAGTACTTTTACCAGAACCAGAAGGACCGATGACGCAGACTACGTCGCCTTCGTTAATAGAAACATTAATGTCGTTTAAGACCGTGTTGTCACCATATTTTTTTACTAAATGTTCAACTAAGATTTTTTCAGTCATATTAGTTCACCTTCTTTTCAAGGTTTTTCGCTAATTTAGTTAAGCTAGTAATTAAAATTAAGTAGATTAACGCAATAACGAAGTAAACCATTGTACTTTGTAATGTCCGAGCAACAATAATTTTTCCTGTTTGTAGTAGTTCGATTAAGCCAATTGCTGAAAGGATAGTTGTATCTTTCAATGAAATAACAAATTGGTTAATGAATGAAGGAATCATAATGCGAATCGCTTGTGGTAAAATAATTTTTTGCATTGTCCGATTATAGGAAAGACCTAAACTTCTTGAAGCTTCCATTTGGCCAACTGGAACAGCTTTGATTCCGCCGCGCACAATTTCAGAAATATAGGCACTGGCATTTAAAGTTAATGTGATAATCCCAGCAATGAAGACCGGGATATTAAAGCCAAGCACACCAGGTAATCCGAAATAGATGAAGAACGCTAAGACCATTAAAGGAATTCCACGAATTAAATCAACATAAATGGTTGAAAGTACACGTAATGCTTTGATTGGTGAAACGCTGAATAATCCGAAAATAACGCCGACAATTAAAGCAAGTACGAAGGAAATCAACGTTAATAGAATCGTCATCCATAAACCGTGTAACAATTGTTTCCAGTTGTTTTGCATGAAGCCAACAAATGTAGATTCGTCAGCTGTTTCTTCTTTGGCTTCGTTGCCATCTTTCACGTAAGTGCCGATAATTTTATCGTATTCACCTGTACGTTTCATTTCTTTTAAGCCTTCGTTAAACATTTCAAGTAGTTCAGGATTTTGCCCTTTTTTGACAGCAAAACCGTAAGAACCACCTTTTTCACGAGGAATTGGTGTCGCTAGTGGTTGATTTTGCGCAACCCCATAGCCAATGACAGGATAATCATCCATCATGGCATCAACTTCGCCAATTTCTAATGCACTGTATAATGCATCAGTCGTGTCTAAATACTTAATTGAGTAATCATATTTCTTTTTATTTTTTTCTAAGAAATCAGCACTTTCAGTACCAATTTTTACGCCGACTTTTTTGCCTTTTAAATCATCATACGATTTAATTTTGTCATTGCCTTTTTTGACCGCAATTTGAATGCCGCTATCAAAGTAAGGAACAGAGAAGTCGAAAGCTTTTTTACGATCATCCGTAATCGTCATGCCTGCAACCATCCCATCTGCTTGACCAGATTCAACAGCTTGGACAGCAGAACTAAAACCAATAAATTTAAATTCAACAGTAAAACCTTGCAATTCAGCTGCACGTTTGACTAAATCTACATCAATGCCGACATAATCGCCTTGGGCATTTTGAAACTCAAACGGAGCAAATGTAGAATCGCTAGCAATCACATATTTCTCTTTTTTAGGAGTGATTTTTTTCATCTGTTCGCCAGCGTCTTGTGTATTTGTTTCATCGCCTGTCGCTAAGTAGTTGTTTAAAATTTTATCATAAGTACCATTGTCTTTAAGATTTTTCAAACCAGCGTTGAACTTTTTGATTAATTCAGGGTTTTGGCCTTTTTTCACTGCGAAACCATAAGAACTGCCTGTTTCTTTATCGCCAACTAATTGTAATTTTTGACCATTTTTAACTGCGTAGCCCAATACAGGATAATCATCAACGATTGCATCCGCTTCGCCGTTTTCTAAGGCTTTATAAAGACCCGTTGCATCGTCAAAATTTTTGATGGTGTAGTCATATTTCTCTTTATTTTTTTCAAGGAAATTGGCACTTTCAGTTCCAACTTTAGCCGCAACCGTTTTACCTTTTAAATCATCATATGATTTAATTTTGTCGTTTCCTTTTTTAACCGCTAATTGTAAACCGCTATCGAAGTATGGATCTGAAAAATCAAAGGATTTTTTTCGTTCATCTGTAATACTCATTCCAGCAATCATGCCATCAATTTGTTTAGATTGAATCGCTTGGACTGCACTATCGAAGCCTAATGGTTTTAAATCCACTTCAAAACCTTGATCTTTGGCAATCGCATCTAATAAATCAACGTCAATACCAATGTATTTTCCTTTTGAGTCTTGGAATTCAAAAGGGGCGAATGTTAAATCCGTTCCGATTGTATATTTCTTTCCTTCTGCATGTGCTGAAGTGCCACTAATGAATGTTAGCAGAGTTACCATCATCACAAAGAAAGAAAGTAAAAAGTGTTTCCTTTTCATAAAATACCTCCTAGTTTTGCATATTGAACAATTATATAGTAAGAAATAGGAAGCTGACAAGTATTTGAACGCTAAAAAGAGAAAAAAACTCTAATTTCCTTACATTTCATGTTATAAAATGTAACATAGGAATTAAGAACAAAAGATTAAAATCAGTTGAAGTCCGAAACAGCAAAAGTGGCGAAAATATGTTCGGTATGTTAAACTAATAAGTGGACATTCTGCCAGAATGGGCCGATAATTTAAGAGAAATTAGACACTTTGAGGGGGAGTTATAAATGATCGAAAGAGAAACTTCCAATACCTTTCATTTGGCTTCTAAATATGAGCCTGCCGGAGATCAGCCAGCCGCTATTGCTGAACTAGTTGACGGTGTCAAAGGTGGAGAAAAAGCTCAAATTTTACTTGGAGCGACCGGAACAGGTAAAACATTTACAATCTCTAATGTGATTCAAGAAGTGAACAAACCAACATTAGTGATTGCACATAATAAAACACTAGCTGGACAATTATACGGGGAATTTAAAGAATTTTTCCCAGATAATGCGGTCGAGTATTTTGTCAGTTACTATGATTATTATCAACCAGAAGCATATGTACCCTCAAGTGATACATATATTGAAAAAGATTCCAGTATTAATGATGAAATTGATAAACTACGCCATTCAGCGACAAGTTCTTTATTGGAACGAAACGATGTCATCGTGGTAGCGTCAGTTTCTTGTATTTTTGGTTTAGGGGATCCGCGGGAATACAGTCAACAAGTTGTTTCATTACGTGTGGGAATGGAAATGGATCGTAATGAGTTACTAAAAAGCTTAGTCGATATTCAATTTGAACGAAATGATATTGATTTTCAACGGGGGCGTTTTCGTGTCCGCGGTGATGTGGTTGAGATATTCCCAGCTTCACGGGATGAGCATGCGCTACGTGTTGAATTTTTCGGAGACGAAATTGATCGAATTCGTGAAGTAGATGCGTTAACTGGTGAAATTGTCGGCGAAACAGAGCATGTCGCTATTTTTCCAGCAACACACTTTGTGACGAACGAAGAACATATGGAACACGCCATTTCGCAGATCCAAGAAGAATTAGAGGCACGTTTGAAAGTGCTTCGCAGTGAAAACAAATTATTGGAAGCCCAACGTTTGGAACAGCGAACCAACTATGATATTGAGATGATGAGAGAGATGGGCTACACGTCAGGGATTGAAAATTACTCTCGACATATGGATGGTCGCCAAGAAGGGGAGCCGCCATATACGCTGTTGGACTTTTTCCCAGATGACTTCTTACTTGTAATCGATGAGTCTCATGTAACAATGCCGCAAATTAGAGGGATGTATAATGGCGACCGAGCACGGAAACAAATGTTAGTGGACTATGGTTTCCGTTTACCAAGTGCACTTGATAACCGACCGCTTCGTTTAGAAGAATTTGAACAACATGTAAACCAAATTGTTTATGTATCGGCAACACCAGGACCTTATGAAATGGAACAAACAGAGACTGTTGTTCAACAAATCATTCGACCAACAGGTTTACTAGATCCAGAAGTAGAAATTCGCCCAATTATGGGTCAAATTGATGACTTGGTGGGCGAAATTCATGAACGGATCGAAAAAGATCAGCGGGTGTTTGTCACAACCTTAACGAAGAAAATGGCCGAAGATTTAACCGACTATTTCAAAGAATTAGGCTTAAAAGTTAAATATTTGCATAGTGATATAAAAACACTGGAAAGAACGGAGATCATTCGCGATTTACGATTAGGCGAATTTGATATTCTAATAGGTATTAACTTATTACGTGAAGGAATCGATGTGCCAGAAGTTTCCTTAATTGCGATTCTAGATGCGGATAAAGAAGGCTTCTTACGTAGTGAACGCTCGTTAGTGCAAACGATGGGACGGGCTGCCCGGAACGCCGAAGGAAAAGTCATTATGTATGCAGATAAAATCACCGATTCGATGCAACGAGCTATGGATGAAACGGCACGACGTCGGGCAATCCAAGAAGCATATAATGAAGAACATGGCATTGAACCAAAAACAATTATTAAAGAAATTCGTGATTTGATTTCTATTTCCAAAACAGCTGATAAAGATGAAACAGTGGTTCAATTGGATAAATCATATGAAGATTTATCAAGACAAGAAAAAGCTGATTTATTAATGAAACTTGAAAGAGAAATGAAAGATGCAGCCAAAGCATTAGACTTCGAAACTGCAGCCACATTACGAGATACCATTCTTGAATTGAAAGCTGCCAAATAAGTCAACCAACGGATTAGAGGTTGGGACATAAGACACTGTGACATATGTCCCACCTTCTAAATTTTAAGATAATCAGCTGAACAAAAGCAGCTCCTTCGGAAATAAGCCGAAATTCTCCAAAAATTCAAGAAAAATTTTCGGAAATTCCTTCTTATTTCTTGGAGCTAAACACTTTTGTCTCAGCCTCAATCTTTTCTCTATAGAATGACTTGAAATGATTTGACGTAAGAGATTTAGTAAAAGGAGAACATATATGGCAAATGATAAAATTGTGATTCATGGTGCACGCGCCCATAACTTAAAAAATATTGATGTCACGATTCCTCGTGACAAAATGGTTGTTGTAACTGGACTATCTGGTTCTGGTAAAAGTTCATTAGCATTTGATACGCTTTACGCAGAAGGGCAACGACGTTATGTAGAGAGTCTCTCTGCTTATGCGCGACAATTTTTGGGGCAGATGGATAAACCAGATGTTGACAGCATCGATGGTTTAAGTCCAGCTATTTCAATTGATCAAAAGACGACAAGTAAGAACCCACGCTCAACAGTAGGGACGGTCACAGAAATCAATGATTATTTACGATTGTTATTTGCTCGGGTAGGTCATCCAATTTGTCCTAACGATCATATTGAAATTACCAGTCAGTCTGTTGAACAGATGGTTGATAAAGTTTTAGAGCTACCAGAGCGAACAAAAATTCAAATTTTGGCGCCTGTTGTGGTCAAGAAAAAAGGCCAACATAAAAAAGTGTTTGAAATGATCCAACGTGAAGGGTATGTCAGAATGCGGGTGGATGGTGAAACCTATGATGTTAGTGAGGCACCAGAACTTGAAAAAAATAAAAAACATGATATTGCGATTGTGATTGACCGTATCGTTGTGAAAGAAGGCATTCGCTCTCGGTTGTTTGATTCGTTTGAAGCGGCTTTGCGTTTAGCTGAAGGTTACGCAATTGTTGATGTGATTGGTCAAGAAGAAATGTTGTTTAGTGAACATTATGCTTGTCCTTATTGTGGGTTCACAGTCGGTGAATTGGAACCGCGCTTGTTTTCATTTAATGCACCATTTGGCGCTTGTCCCGATTGTGATGGTTTAGGTGTTAAATTAGAAGTGGACAAAGACTTAGTGATTCCAGACCCCACTAAAACCTTGAGAGAAGGAGCCATTGTTCCGTGGAACCCTATTAGTTCCCAATATTATCCACAAATGTTGGAGCAAGCAGCCACCAGTTTTGGGATTGATATGGATACGCCGTTTGAAGAATTACCTGCAGACCAACAAGAAATTATTTTAAATGGTTCTGGCGAGAAAAACTTTCATTTTCATTATGAAAATGACTTTGGTGGTGTTCGTGATGTGGAAGTGCCGTTTGAAGGGATTTTAAAAAATATTAAACGACGTTACCATGAAACAAATAGCGATTTTACACGAGATCAAATGCGGTTATACATGACAGAATTGACTTGTCGAAGCTGTCATGGATATCGTTTGAATCCGCAAGCTTTAGCTGTGAAAATCAATGGTACGCACATTGGTGAAGTCAGTGAATTAGCAATAAAAAATGCGGTCCAATTTTTTGAAGGTGTGTCTTTATCTGAACAAGAAACAACGATTGCTCGGCCAATATTAAAAGAAGTCGAAGATCGGCTAACCTTCTTAAAAAATGTCGGGTTAGATTACTTAACCTTAAGTCGAGCTGCTGGTACACTTTCTGGCGGAGAAGCACAAAGAATTCGCTTAGCAACACAAATTGGCTCAAACTTATCAGGCGTCCTTTACATTTTAGATGAACCATCAATTGGTTTGCATCAACGAGATAACGATCGCTTGATTGACTCATTGAAAAAAATGCGGGACTTAGGCAATACATTAATTGTGGTGGAACACGATGAAGATACAATGATGGCTTCGGATTACTTGATTGATGTGGGACCTGGCGCTGGACATCTGGGCGGTGAAATTGTAGCCGCTGGTACGCCGGAAGAGGTTGCTAAAAATCCGCATTCATTGACCGGACAATATCTTTCTGGGAAAAAAGTGATTCCTGTACCAAAAGAACGTCGCAAAGGTAATGGCAAAGCGATCAAAGTCACTGGTGCCAGTGAAAATAATTTAAAAAATGTCAGTGTTGAATTTCCGCTAGGTGAATTTGTTGCTGTCACAGGTGTTTCAGGTTCAGGGAAAAGTACTTTAGTCAATCAAATTTTGAAAAAAGCGCTGGCCCAAAAATTAAATCGTAATTCCAATAAACCTGGGAAACACAAAAGTATCACTGGTTATGAAGCCATTGAAAAGATTGTTGACATTGATCAAAGTCCGATTGGCCGAACACCAAGAAGTAATCCAGCGACTTATACTAGTGTTTTTGATGACATTCGCGATTTGTTTGCCCAAACAAATGAAGCCAAGGTTCGTGGCTATAAAAAAGGTCGCTTTAGTTTTAACGTCAAAGGTGGCCGTTGTGAAGCTTGTCGCGGGGATGGTATCATCAAAATTGAAATGCACTTTTTACCTGATGTCTATGTGCCTTGCGAAGTTTGTCATGGGAAACGTTATAATTCTGAGACGTTAGAAGTTCATTATAAAGGCAAAAACATTTCTGATATTTTAGATATGACGGTGGAAGATGCCGTAGAATTTTTCAAACATATCCCTAAAATTCATCGTAAATTGCAAACAATTGTGGATGTAGGCTTAGGCTATGTGACATTGGGGCAGCCAGCAACTACTTTATCTGGTGGGGAAGCACAGCGGATGAAGCTAGCGAGTGAACTTCATAAAAATTCTAATGGGAAAAACTTTTATATTCTGGATGAACCAACAACAGGCTTGCATACCGATGATATTGCGCGATTGCTTCTAGTATTAGAGCGTTTAGTGGAAGCGGGCAATACCGTTTTAGTGATTGAACATAACTTGGATGTCATCAAATCTGCGGACCATGTGATTGATCTAGGGCCAGAAGGTGGCGACGGTGGTGGGACGATCGTGGCGACAGGAACACCAGAAGAAGTTGCTAAAGTCAAAGACAGTTACACAGGATATTATTTAAAACGTGTTCTGAAATAAACATTAATGATTAGATAAAGAACCTTGTTTTTATGGGAAACAAGGTTCTTTTATTATAAAATAACAAATATTTTTTAATTAAAATTAAAAATAAATGTTGACTTAATGTGTAATTAAAAGATATACTATGTTTGTTAACAAAATAACAATGAACACGAAGGGAAGTCTTAAATGAAAAACAAAAAAATAACAACAAGTTTATTAACAGCAGGAATGGTATTAGCTATCGGAATCACACCTTTTGTACATAGTAACACAATGGAAGCAGCTACTTTAATTTCACAATCAGACCATGAAAAAGTAATGAGTTTTACCAAGAAAGACTTAAAAGAAGCAACGGGCATTCAATTGGAGCCGGCGACAGTACAAGCCGTTCATCAGGAATTAAAGCAACAAATCACCTGGGAAACATTAGGCTATTCCACAATTGATGCGCAAAATATTGCGACACGTTTTACACAAAATACATATCAGGCTCTGGGGATTTTAACAGATATCGCCAACCATTCAGACCTTCAATTGAAAGTCATTACCATTAATAATCCCTATCTAGCAACAGCTAAAATTGGTACCTTTAAGTGGGAAACCGTAACTCCTGAAGTTGGTGAGGACCATGAAACAGCAGACAATGAACTAACCACACCGACACCAACTGTTGCCAGTCTTCAAGAGATTGACGTAGAAATCGAATACGACGAAAATGAAATTGAGTTCACCTATGAAATAAAATCGAACGGAACAATTGAAGCAACGTATGAAGATGAATCTGCTGATTTAGAATTAGAAGGTAAGGCAGCACAAGACAAAATCATGACTCTTTTAGATGGATTGTCAATCAAAACAGCTACAAATGAACAAATTAAAGAACACATTACGAAAAAGTTATCCGTGAATGAACAAGTAAAACAATTTGAGTTTGAAGCTAATTTTACTGATAAAACAGAAATTGAGTTTGTATTAAAATAACACAGAGTTATATAGTATAATTCAGCAATTAAAACAGCATTGACATTTTTGTCAATGCTGTTTTTCTATGAAAGAATAGAAATCTTTATAAGAATGATTGAAAAGCTTTCTTTGATACGCCCGGGGTGTTATAATATAGTGATGCAAGTGAAGGGAGTGTTGAATATGCCAGAAAATTTACAACTGGTTATTATTACAGGAATGAGTGGCGCTGGAAAAACAGTCGCTGTTCAAAGCTTTGAAGACATGGGCTATTTCTGTATCGACAATTTACCACCAAGCTTAATCCCAAAATTTTGGGAATTAATTAAAGAATCTGGAAAAGTTACCAAGATTGCGTTAGTGATTGATTTACGTTCACGGACCTTCTTTAGAGAAATTCAGGATATGTTAGTCGAACTTGAAAATACTAATTTTATTGATACAACGATTTTATTTTTAGATGCCACCGATGAAGAGTTGGTTTCTCGTTATAAAGAGACACGGCGTGCGCATCCAATGGCGATGGATGGTTTAGTGACAGAAGGTATTCGTAAAGAACGTGCAATGCTGGAAGAAATCAAGGCGGATGCTCAGTTGGTCATTGACACCACGGACTTGTCCCCTCGTCAATTGCGGGAACGTTTGAATAAAGAACTAGCAACGAGAGAGACACACGAATTTCGAGTGGAAATGGTGTCCTTCGGCTTTAAATATGGGTTGCCGATTGATGCAGATATCGTTATGGATGTTCGCTTTTTACCTAACCCCCATTATATTGATGAACTACGACCGTTAACTGGAATGGATCAACCTGTTTATGATTATGTGATGGGCTTCCCAGAAACAGATGAATTTTATACAAAATTTATCGATTTACTGCGAACAGTCTTACCTGGATATAAAAAAGAAGGTAAAAGTAGCGTCACCATTGCAATTGGCTGTACTGGCGGACAACACCGCTCTGTTGCACTGACAGAACGTGTTGGCGCTGAATTAAAAGAGGAAGATTACCATGTAAATATTACCCACCGCGACCGCTTAAAAAGAAAAGAAACGGTTAATCGCTCTTAATGAAAACCTATCGAATTCGTAAACCGAAGATCGTGGTTGTTGGTGGTGGAACAGGCTTGCCAGTAATTTTAAAAAGTTTAAGAAATCAAAGTGTTGATATTACTGCCGTCGTAACGGTCGCTGATGATGGCGGTAGTAGTGGCGAGCTTCGTTCCTCTATTAATAACATGACACCTCCGGGAGATTTAAGAAATGTTTTAGTGGCATTGTCAGATATGCCACAATTATATGAAGATATTTTTCAATATCGTTTTGATAAATCAGATAGTCATTTTGCCAATCATGCAATCGGTAATTTAATCATTGCTGCTGTCTCAGAAATGAGAGGAAGTACGTATGAAGCGATTCAATTGCTTTCAAAAATGATGCATGTTGATGGACGGATTTATCCATCATCAGAACGGCCATTAACGTTACATGCTGTATTTAAAGATGGCTCAGTGGCGGTGGGAGAATCAAAAATTGCACTGGATCGCAAGACGATTGACCATGTGTTTGTAACAAATACACACGGAGAAGAGCAGCCAAGAGCTGCGCGTAAAGTCGTCAAAGCAATTGAAGAAGCAGACATGGTCGTGTTAGGGCCAGGGAGTCTTTTTACAAGTATTTTGCCTAATTTAGTTATTACAGAAATTGGTGAAGCCATCAAACAAACGGCAGCGGAAGTAGTCTATATTTGTAACATCATGACCCAAAAAGGGGAAACGGAACATTTTACGGATGCAGATCATGTTCGTGTCTTAAACGAACATCTACAAGCGCAGTTTGTTGATACAGTGCTGGTTAACACAGAAAAAGTACCAGAAAATTACATGGATCCTGAAATTTATGATGAATATTTGGTTCAAGTAAAGCATGATTTTCAAGGATTACGTGAAGAAGGATGCCGAGTTATTTCGACAGACTTTTTAGAATTAAGAGATGGCGGAGTTTTTCATGATGGGGAAAAAGTTGTTGAAGAACTTTTCCGTATCGTATTTGGAACGAAATATTAATTAATCAAAAGAATCAAGAGAGGAGGAGCTTAGATGTCTTTTGCCTCGGATGTCAAAAAAGAGTTGACTGGTTTAGAAGTCCATCGAGAACACGCGAAAGCAGAATTAGCAGCATTAATTCGGATGAACGGCTCACTTAGCTTAGTTAATCAACAGTTTGTCTTGAATGTACAAACGGAAAATGCTGCAATTGCTCGTCGAATGTATTCATTGCTGAAAGATCATTACCATGCACAAGCAGAATTATTAGTTCGTAAAAAAATGAAACTAAAGAAAAATAATGTTTACATTGTGCGTCTAAAACAAGATACACAAAAAATTCTAGCTGATTTGGATATTATGGATGGGGTCGTTTTTAATGGCAATGTGTCAAATGAAATCATGGGTAACGCGCAAAAAATGCGTTCCTATTTACGCGGGGCCTTTATGGCTTCTGGCTCAGTTAATAATCCGGAAACAAGTCGCTATCATTTAGAAATTTTTTCAATTTATGAAGAACACAATAATGATATTTGTAAGATGTTGAATTACTATGACTTAAACGCTCGAACATTGGGACGCCGAAACGGGTATATTTGTTATTTAAAAGGTGCTGAAAAAATCGCCGACTTTTTAACGTTAATTGGTGCCACGAACTCTATGTTGAAATTTGAAGATGTCCGGATTGTCCGTGATATGCGGAATTCAGTAAATCGTTTAGTGAATTGCGAAACGGCGAATTTAAATAAAACCATTGATGCGGCTTCAAAACAAATTGAAAATATTCAATTTATTGAAAGTACAGTAGGGTTGACGTCATTACCGGAGAAACTTCAGGAAATCGCAGAATTACGGTTAGAGTATCCGGAAGTTAGTCTCAAAGAACTAGGGGAAATGATTCCTTCAGGAGCTATTTCTAAGTCAGGTATTAATCATCGTATTCGAAAAATTAATGAATTTGCAGAAAAATTACGAGAAAAAAGTGCGTAACTTTTCTGCTCAAGAAGTGAAGAATAACATTTCCGTTTGAAGTGCTATCCTTCACTTTTTCTTTAAGCGTGTAAAAAAAATTAAAGTGTGCAAAAAGTGTGTAGCGCTGAAATGTAGTGTTGACCTGTGTTTTAAAGAAATGACGTTGGCACGAATGTTGCATGTAATAAAATGCAAGCGATTACTTATTGCTGTTTTTAACTAAAACATTAAAAACTATTGGAGGGGTCAAAATGGTTCAACGATTAATTAGTGCAAATGCATCAGAAATCAAACGGATGTCAAAAGAAGAGCTGTTTCAGAGTATTAAAGCGAGCGAAGGGCGCGTAATTTTATCGGAAAATGTGGTAGTTCATCCATCCGTAGCAGGTGATATCACTTGTGCGGAAATGTCAAAAGCATATGGCGCAGACATGATTTTATTGAATGTTTTCGATGTTAATCAACCGATTGTAGTAGCCGCTTATGAAGGGCAATATACTGCGGAAACATGTGTCCCTAATGATGAGGTTGTTCATCGTTTGAAAGAACTAGTCGGTTTACCGATTGGCATGAATGTCGAACCTGTTGATGAAAATTTAGATTTAGCTTCAACGAGAGTTTCGATCGAACCAGGTAGAAAAGCATCGGCAGCTACTTTCAAAAAAGCCAATGAACTGGGTTTGGATTTTATCTTATTGACAGGTAATCCAGGAACTGGCGTGACCAACGACTTGATTGCTAAGAACGTGGCCTTAGCCAAAAAACATTTTGATGGCATCATTATTGCCGGAAAAATGCACAGTTCAGGCGTAGATGAACCAGTGGTCAGTTTAAAATCAGCTGAACAATTTATTGAAGCGGGCGCTGATATTGTCTTAGTCCCAGCAGTTGGCACGGTTTGGGGCATCGATGATCAACAAGTCAAAGAAGTTGTGGATTTTGCACATTCAAAAGGAAAATTAGTTATGAGTGCCATTGGAACTTCACAAGAAAGTGCTCAACCTGAAGTTATCCAAGCTATCGGCATTAGAAATAAAATTTTAGGCGTAGATATTCAACATATTGGCGATGCCAATATGGGCTTAGTTGGTATTGAAAATATTAAAGAGCTTTCTGATGCGATACGTGGGAAAAGACATACTGTTGCTAGAATGGCTCGTTCGATTAATCGTTAAAAAAGTGAACAGAGGCACGAATTCAGAAAATTTGAATTCGTGTCTTATGATTTTTTTATTGAAAAACGGTATACTAAAAGAGAAATAAAGGTTTGAAAGGATGAGGTTTTTTATGGATATTTCAGTAATTGATGCAACAAAAGTTAACACAGAAACAGGGCTTCACATTGGTGAGAGCAATGCCCCTGTCAAAATGATAGAATTTATCAATGTTCGCTGTCCTTATTGCAGAAAATGGTTTGAAGAGTATGAGGAACTGTTAGCACAATCTGTCAAAAGTGGTAAAGTTGAACGTATCATTAAGTTGTTTGATAAAGAAAAAGAAAGTTTACAACGCGGCAATGTGATGCATCACTACATTGACTATTCAGCGCCTGAACAAGCACTGTCAGCATTGCAGAAAATGTTTGCTACGCAAGATGAATGGGGAAACTTAACCTTAGAAGAAGTAGCGACGTATGCTGAAAAAAATCTTGGCTTAAAAGAACAAACAGATGCAACGCTTGTTTCCGCCGTGATTGCTGAAGCCAATGCAGCGCACATTCAATTTGTACCAACGATCATCATTGGTGAGCATATCTTTGACGAAAGTGTCACTGAAGAAGAATTACGAGGATACATTGAAAAATAAAAAAATGGAAACAGCGACTGTCGCTGTTTCCATTTTTTATTTTTAATTTAAGGCGCTACTATTTTCCATTACTTCATCGATTAACCCATATTCTTTTGCTTGTTCGGCAGTCATATAGTTATCACGATCGGTATCACGTTCAATCACTTCAATTGGTTGGCCAGTTCGTTCAGCTAAAATTGAATTTAAACGTTGACGAGTGTCTAAAATGTGACGAGCAGCAATTTCAATTTCTGTTGCTTGCCCTTGAGCGCCACCAAGTGGTTGATGAATCATGATTTCCGCATTTGGTAAAGCAAAACGTTTGCCTTTTTGACCAGCTGTTAATAAGAAGCTACCCATTGAAGCCGCCATTCCTAATACGATCGTTTGGACATCCGCTTTAACGAAATTCATGGTATCGAAAATCGCTAAGCCTGCAGAAACGCTGCCACCAGGAGAGTTAATGTACAAGTAAATGTCTTTTTCTGAATCTTGGGCATCTAAGAATAATAACTGTGCAATCACTGAGTTTGCCACGTTATCATCGATAGGGCCGCTTAGCATAATGATGCGATCTTTTAATAAACGAGAGTAAATGTCATAAGCACGTTCACCGCGAGATGATTGTTCAATAACTGTTGGAATTAAATTCATAAGTAAATCCTCCTATATAAAGAAACTTTTAAAGTCATTCTATCACAAAGCACTTTGAATGCCTATGAAAAGTATACCTCTTTGGTCAATAAAGGTCAACGAAGTCGCTTGAAAAATTTTGTGTCATTTTTTATCCGAAACTTTTGGATTATGTTATACTAAAATGGAAAATTAGAAAAGAGCGAGGGGAAAAATATGTTTGTTTTTATCGCCGGAATGGTCGGTGTAATCGTCGGTGCGCTAATAGTCACAGCAAGTGCCGCCTTACATTCATCTTACAAAGAGCGAAAAGAAGTACGTTATCGTGAACTAGAACATTTGGTTAAAGAAATTGAATCATTGAATTTATTAAATAAAAAAGTCAAAGAAATTTTACAAAAGCGTGAATTATATATAGACAGATCAATTGAATACTTATCGATGGATGATTGTTTCATCAGCATCGATGATTTTATTTATTTGGAATCATTTTCTGCTCAAAATAATTTTTACTTACCGACGTACTTAATTGAAGAATTTTTCAAAAAAATTGCGCATCGTAAAGTCATTTTGACGGCCAGCGAAGTTGCTGAAATGGGTGGGCACACCTATAAAGGCGGCCGTGTTATTTTAGAAAATTTTTCAGACGAGATTCTAGCAATTATTGAAGATAAAAAACGTAAAATGCAGCGTTTGTCTAACGAACCACTTCATTATTTTAAAGCGATTAAATAAAAAAAGAACCAGCGTACCCGCTAATTTTTGGGGGTATCTGGTTCTTTTTCTTGTTGTTCCATATCGGTCATAGTATCTTCAATTTCTTTATGTAAGAAATAAGAAATAACTGTACGGATAATCACTAAGGTTGCCAATTTCAAAATATCTTGAAAAGTTGGTTTAACAATAGATTCAATAATATCAGCAGCAATTAAAATTTCTAAACTTAACAGAATGTAGCTACCAAGGAAGTTTTTGATGAACGTATTCATTTTGGTTAAGGTAAAGCGGCTTTGATTTTGTCGTTCACTTTTAATGAAATCTTTTCCTGCTAAACAAACACCCCAAACTAAAACAATAATCGAAAAAACATTCAGTCCTAAAATACATAGCTCAAAAAGTGGGGTTAAAAGCGTCATTAACTGATGGGGCCACTCATTCATCGTATTCACTCCTACCAAAAATCCTTTTCTTTAACTATAACGAAACGGTTGATTAACGTCAAATATTGTTGAAATAAACGGGCTAAACTATTCAGCTTATAGAACAAAACTAAGAAAATTATGAATAGTATCTAACAATTAAGTAAAAGGATTGTAAAGGTTCTTTTACTTTTTTTGTGCAAAAAAAGACTTTTAAAAGGAATCAGGTGTCAAAAAGTAAGTGAAAACCAACTTTGTCAGTGGATAGTCTTTTCATTAATTTTTAAAAGACAAATTTTACGTTTTCAAGAGCCGAATACTGCCAAGTTTTAGCCTATAAAGGTGATAGAATCAGAAATTGAGTAAGAGATGTGTCACAAAAACAAGGGGACACATCGACTTGATGAAAGATTTAAGGAGCTGTAGTTGAAGTAAAGAGAAGCAAGTGTCCCAAACACTAGCGAAAGAAAATAGGGAGGATTAAAATGTTTAAGAAAGCAACGAAATTATTATCGACAATGGTGATTGTCGCTGGAACAGTTGTGGGAAATTTCAGTCCCACATTGGCTTTAGCTGAAGGAGTGGTTAAAGCAGGAGATACAGAAGGAATGACCAATACGGTGAAAGTGAAAGACGACAGTCTGGCTGATTGTAAACGGATATTGGAAGGACAAGCTGCTTTCCCAGTTCAAGCGGGTGAAACGGAACCGGTTGATTTAGTGGTTGTTGAAGATGCCAGTGGTAGTTTTTCAGATAATTTTCCACATGTAAGACAAGCGATTGATGAAGTGGTTCAAGGCTTGTCTGACCAAGACCGCGTGATGCTTGCTTCATATCGCGGCGGAAAAAATTATATGTTTTCAGATGGAACAACAAAAGTTAATCAATGGGACGAGCCTTTAAATGTTCGGATTAATACTGAATTAACTTATGATAAAACTCAGTTTGTCTCAAATTTTGGTGATGTTCGTACATATGGTGGAACACCTACCGCAAAAGGGCTAGAATTAGCTTTAAATAGATACAATGAAACCCATGGCGATTTAACAAACCGTAAAACATACTTCTTATTAGTGACAGATGGGGTTGCAAATACACGGCTAGATGGTTATACACATAAAACCAATACCAATGATTCAATTAATGAATATCCAGATCCACGTCATCAAAGTGGTAACGACTATGTTTCAGTTGAATACAGTAATGATTACAAAGGTGCTGCAGCAGAAGTTCTAGCGTTAAACCAAGAAATTACTAAACAAGGCTATGAAATGATTAATGCGTATTGGGAAAGTGTTGAGGCTCTTAGTTCTGTCAAAACTTACTATGATAAATATGAGTCAGAAGTTGGTCCCTTTGTAAAACAAGAGTTGCAACAAGGATCTAGCACACCAGAAGACTTTATTACAAGTCAATCCATTGATGATTTTACAGCACAATTAAAACAAATTGTTAAAGATCGCCTGGCGCAATCGACACCGGCAACAGCTTCATTAACGATTGCCAATCAATTTGATATTCAATCGGCGACAGCTACGGACGACGCTGGAAATGATGTGCCTGTTCAAATTAACGGACAAACTATTTCAGCAACTAGTACAGAAGGTTACGTTGGAAACATCACCATTCACTACGAAGTCAAAGAAAATACAGCGATTGATGCAGCAACTCTTGTAAGTAGTGGGACAATGAATCAAGGCACAATTGCTAAAGAATTTCCAGAAGCGACGATTCCTAAAAATGACAATGCGCATGCGTGTGACGTGACGCCAGAAGATCCAACGATTACAAAAGATATCGAAAATCAAGAGCACTTAGACTTAACCAATCGTGAAGATAGTTTCGATTGGCATGTCAAAACAGCCTTTGGCAATGAAACAAGTACTTGGCAACAAGCCAGTTTAGTAGATGATATTAACCAATTATTAGATATCCAAAAAGTCGTTGTCACTGATGAAAATGGTAAAGATGTTACAGCTAATGGCAAAGTAACACAAGAAAATAACAAAGTAACTTTTGAAATGAACAAACAAGCAGACAGCTATGACTATTTGAGTGGTCATACGTACACAATGACCATTACTACTAAAATCAAAGCTAGCGCAACGGACGAAGAATTAGCACCTTATATCCAACAAGGCGGGATTCCCAACCAAGCGGACTTAAACTTTGGCAACGAAGGTGACGTGTTACATTCCAACAAACCAACGGTAACACCACCTGCACCAACACCAGAAGATCCAACGATTACAAAAGATATCGAAGGTCAAGAGCACTTAGATTTAACCAACCGCGACCAAGCATTCAAATGGAATGTCAAAACAGCCTTTGGCAACGAAACAAGCACTTGGACCCAAGCTAGCATGGTGGATGACATTAATAAAGTGTTAGACATCACAGACGTGAAAGTTACTGATGAAAATGGCAAAGATGTTACAGCTAACGGCAAAGTAACACAAGAAAATAACAAAGTAACTTTTGAAATGAACAAACAAGCAGACAGCTATGACTATTTGAGTGGTCATACGTACACAATGACCATTACTACTAAAATCAAAGCTAGCGCAACGGACGAAGAATTAGCACCTTATATCCAACAAGGTGGAATTCCCAACCAAGCCGACTTAAACTTTGGCAACGAAGGGGACGTGTTGCATTCCAACAAACCAACGGTAACACCACCTGCACCAACACCAGAAGATCCAACGATTACAAAAGATATCGAAGGTCAAGAGCACTTAGACTTAACCAATCGTGAAGATAGTTTCGATTGGCATGTCAAAACAGCCTTTGGCAATGAGACCAGTACTTGGCAACAAGCCAGTTTAGTGGATGACATTAACCAATTATTGGACATCACAGATGTGAAAGTCACTGATGAAAATGGCAAAGATGTCACAACTAACGGTACAGTAACGCAAGAAAATAACAAAGTAACTTTTGCAATGAACAAAAAAGACGATAATTATGCCTATTTGAGTAGTCATACGTACACAATGACCATTACTACTAAAATCAAAGCTAGCGCAACGGACGAAGAATTAGCGCCTTATATTGAACAAGGCGGGATTCCTAACCAAGCGGACTTAAACTTTGGCAACGAAGGGGACGTGTTACATTCCAACAAACCAACGGTAACACCACCTGCACCAACACCAGAAGATCCAACGATTACAAAAGATATCGAAGGTCAAGAACATTTAGATTTAACCAACCGTGACCAAGAATTTAAATGGAACGTCAAAACAGCTTTCGGTAACGAAACAAGCACTTGGACCCAAGCCAGCATGGTGGATGATATTAACCAATTACTAGACATTACAGATGTAAAAGTCACAGATGAAAATGGCAAAGATGTTACAGCTAACGGCAAAGTAACACAAGAAAATAACAAAGTAACTTTTGCAATGAACAAAAAAGACGACAGTTATGCCTACTTAGCTGGTCACACATACACAATGACCATTACCACTAAAATTAAAACTGACGCAACCGATGAAGAATTAGCACCTTATATTGAACAAGGCGGCATTCCCAACCAAGCCGACTTAAACTTTGGCAATGAAGGGGACGTGTTACATTCCAACAAACCAACAGTGACACCGCCTGCACCAACGCCAGAAGATCCAAAAAAACCTGAACCTAAACAACCGCTAAAACCGAAGAAACCGTTGACGCCTACAAATCATCAAGCACCAACGAACCCAGTCAATTTTGGGAAATCAGCAAGTAAAGGAATTCATTTACCAATGACTAATACAACAGTAAATCCACTTTACATGATTGCAGGTTTAATTGTCCTTATAGTGGCTATTAGCTTTGGCATAACAAAAAATAAAAAAAGAAAAAATTAGACAAACTAAAAAGGAAGAAAAAACATGAATAAAAAAATTTCGTTCAGTCTGTTAATTTTGTTACTTAGTTTGTTGGTAGGTTTTACATTTATTCCGCATAAAAAGGAATTAAGTTTTAATGAGTATCAAGAAAAAAACACTCTGGCGAAACATTTTATGTTGTTTTAAAAAAGAAAAACTGTTCAGATTGTCAGGGTTTCGAGAAACTATTACAAGCACCTAAACAGGTTTACTATGTAGAATTAACCAACAAAGAGACCATGAAGGAATGGTCAACATTTATCCGAGAAAATAAAGTTTTACATGTGCCATCTATGTTTAAAATAGATAACGGCCATCTCAAGAAAATTGATGGAGAAGGAGATGCGAATCAATTATTCGCAAACTATCAAAAAATAACGAAGTAAAAAGAATAAAAAGACAAGCCAAGTTTCCTAAATAAAGGAAACTTGGCTTGTCTTTTTTCTAGTAATAGTCGTTTATTAAATAACATGTGAAATGTTTTACAAATCCATTTTGGTTTGATAAAATAAACGCAAACATATGAATTTATTTTCATTTGTTTTGGAAGGAGGAACGAATGATTGAATTGATTTTACTTTTTTCGGTGATTCTTTTAGGTTTATTGATTGGAAATAAAAGAGTTGATAAGTGGCTTTTTCTTAAGGCATTACTTTTGTTTTCTGTTATGCTAAGTGTGAGCATCTTAATTTCGATAGCTATGTATTTATTATTAACAATAGGCGTTGCAAACGTAATAGGGGAGCAGTTAGAGTCGTTATTTCTTTTAGGGATAGTCGTTATCATCAGTACGAGTCTTTTATTATATTTTTTATTGAATTTAACGATGAGAAAAATTGTTTTACCCATCGCTTTAATGAAAATAATTGAATATTATATTCAATGGGTATTGATTTATGTTACTATTTATCAAGTGATTTTTGATCAGTTTATTGTTTCTTCAGAAGTAAAAAATACGTTACAAGGAACTATTAATGAGCCAGTCGCAATCATTATTGTTATTTTGCCATCATTTATTTCAATTTGGATTGCCGTTGTTTTATTTAGGATTCGTATGGAAGAACTTTAATCAGATACTTTTAGAATGGAGGAGTTTGTATGTCTGCTTGGCAAACATTTAAAAATGGAACAAGGCAATTTTTTAAAGACATCTTGCAGTACTTATGGTTATTTTTTACTTTAAATGTTTTATTATTATTGGTGGGTGGGGCTTTTAGTTGGGCTACTTCCAACGCACTAAAAACTCAAGGTATTCCTTATCTTTCGTTTAATAACCTGAATTTACTGTTAGAAAAGCCGCTTGCTCTGGTGTTATTAATTCTCTTGTTGTTACTTTTTTTAGGTGCAGTTTTTTATCAGTTTACCTTTTTATTATTAGGGATTTTTCAAATACGGCAAGACCATCGCTTTCATTTTAAAGGAGTTACCAAGGCATCTTTTAAAGTTCTTAAAAAGCAAGGTGCCCGTTCGTGGTTATTCTTTTTCGGTTATTTTGTTGTCATTATCCCTTTTGGTAACCTAATTTTCCAAAGTAATCTATTGACGAAATTCGTGATTCCAGATTTTATTGTTGAATTTTTGTCCCAACGAATTCCTTACTTGGTGGGGCTACTGGCTTTTGGGTTATTAGTCTGGTATTTAGCTATTCGTTTCATTTACACGCTTCCATTAATGATTTTGGAGAGAAAAAAAGCAGGCGAGGCAGTTAAGGCTAGTTGGTCAATGACAAACAAACGATTATGGTTCATTATTCGTAATATTGCATTTGTGACGATCGCGGTATTTGTTTCAACGTATGTTATTTATGTGTTACTTTATCTTCTACAGTTGAAGTTAGATACCTTGAGCGACACCATTAGCTTGCTAGGTGGGATTTTAAATTTAACAGTTGTCCAATTTTTACAGTTTGTCTCTAATGCTTGGCTTTCAGTATTACTGATTAATTTCTTATATACACAATTAAATGTTCAAGCAGAAACGACGACAAAAGTTGCCTTTGACAAAGAAACGAAACGTAATAAATTAGTGACTATCGGAATGGGCCTAGGACTATTCACCATTTTTGGCGGCTATATAATTTTCAACGCTGTTTACTTAACAGGGCTATTAGAATCAAAACCTTTGATTATTTCGCATCGAGGGGTCACCAATAGTAATGGCGTACAAAATACCATTCCTGCTATGGAAAGAACCATTAAATTTAAACCAGATTATATTGAAATTGATGTTCAAGAAACCAAAGACCATCAATTTGTTGTGATGCATGATGCAAACCTTAAAGAACTCGCCGGCGTTGATGGCACGCCACAAGAATTTACGTTGGCTGAATTAACAAAAATGACCGTTAAAGAAAATGGCCAAGAAGCACCAATTGCCAGTTTTGATGATTATTTAGCGAAAGCAAACCAAGCCAAACAAAAATTACTAGTAGAAATTAAAACGTCTAAACAAGATAGTCAAGGTGCGCTTTCTAACTTTATTGAAAAATATGAACGTCCTTTGATAAAGAATAACCATCAGGTTCAATCTCTCGACTACAATGTGATCAAAGCGTTTAAAAAAGCCAAATCAAAAGTAAAAGTTAGTTTTATTTTGCCCTATAATTTCACTTTTCCAGAAACACAAGCTGATTTGTATACAATGGAAGCTACTACGTTGAATGATACCTTCATTTTAAAAGCTGACCAACAGAAAAAAGCAGTTTATGCTTGGACAGTTAATGACTCAGAGGTATTAAGTAAAATGCTCTTTATGGACGTTGCTGGAGTGATTACCGATGATTTGGAGTTAGTCAATGAAGAAGTCAATGACTTTGAAAAAAATCCATCGTATGCGGATCGTATTTTGCATTATATTTTTATGCTACCAAGTGTGGCTTCTCAATAAAAAATGAAGAAGAGGGTTAAACGAAATGAAAAAAGAATTTTCGCGAGTACTTCTTAAAAATCAATCAGATGAAATTCTTATTTTAAAAGATCGGCCAGACACTTGGAATTTCCCTGGCGGAAAACAAGAACTTGGCGAATCAGCGCTGGAATGTGCGATTCGTGAAATGAAAGAAGAATTAGCAGTGGAAATTACTGAACTTGAAGAAATTTTTACTGGACCACTCGTTTTTGATTCAATCGTTTGGCAAGGACATTTTTATTTTGCTAAACAAGCCCAAGGAAAAGTTACGCTGAACGAACCAAATAAAATTAAAGGCGTACAATTTATTAAGCGGTTTGAGGAAGTAAATTTTTCACCAGGATTAGCTCCGCTATTTGATTATTTAGCGCGTAGCGATTACTTAAAGTTAAACAAAACTAACTGGAAATAGAAAGAATAGGAGTGTCTTTTGCTAGGGCTTTGTCAAGCGCATCTTTGATTAGTTTAGAAAGTTCAAGGAAAAGTCGTGGGCATTGTTTATTCCTAATAAATATGTTATAGTAACTAAGTAATCAATTTTGATAAGTAATTTGAGTTATATATTTAAAAACTATACTTCTCCTTTTGCCACTCAACATTTTTTGCAATAACTTGCATATTTTTATGCACTAGGAGGAAATATATATGAACAACGGTACAGTAAAATGGTTTAACGCAGACAAAGGTTTTGGATTTATTACAGGTGAAGATGGCAATGATGTATTTGCACATTTTTCAGCTATTCAATCAGATGGATTTAAAACTTTAGACGAAGGCCAAGCAGTAACTTTTGATACTGAAGAAGGTCCACGCGGCTTACAAGCAACGAACATCGTAAAAGCTTAATAATGAATGAAAACGGACCACGTGTTGGTCCGTTTTTTTTGATAGCTGTTGTCTGATCTCGCCATTAATTATATAGCAGAACAAAGCAGATGCCATTTAAAGGAGGAAAATCTGAAGATGACCTTAACTGAGCTGTTACTTGTAAGTGGATTATTTTGGCTAGTAATCATAATTGGTGTGATTGCGGGTAGCATATTTCTAATTAAGTATTTTAGAGGTCGGAGCTGAACGATTCTGTTCCCGCCAATTATCAGGTTTTAAGCCTGGGACAAAAATCCAAAGTGATTTTTGCCCCAGGTTCTTTATTTAATTAGGGTATTAAGTTTTAGGTAAAATAATTAACAAATTAAAAGCAATTTACTATATAATCAGAAAGGGATCTTTAAGAGAGAAGCAGGTGTTTGCTTGTCGTAATACTTTGTTTAGCAGATAGAAAAAGGAAACGTTATGCGTTACAATAGGAACGGAGGAATTTTAACCTTATTGGATTTGTAGCTGAAGCAGAACAAATGTTGTCGCGTTAAGTGCGATTGAGCTTGCCACAAGCAACATTTGAAAAAACTACGGATAGAAAAATCATTCCTAAACAAGAAAAAACACTCTTTAGATGAATAAAGAGTGTCCAGAAACGTTGATAAATCAACATATTTAAATAACGCGCCCTGAGGGAATCGAACCCCCGTCTCAAGAACCGGAATCTTACGTGATATCCACTACACTAAGGGCGCGGCACGAATACTAGTTTAGCTGATATTGACAAAAATTACAAGAGGGAGGACGAAAATAATGAAATTTGAGCAACGAATGTCCCAACAACAAAAACAAGTCCAGAAGTTGGCCATGACTCAACAGCTTCAACAATCCATTCAAATTTTACAATTTAATACGGAAGAACTCGCTGCCTTTGTTGAAGCGAAAGCACTAGAGAATCCATTAATTGATTTACAAGTAGACACGCAGTACACCACAGATTTTCCGATAACTAGTCGTTCTTACACCAACCAAGACGAAGAAAATAATTATATGAATCAAATTCCAGACTATCATTTATCATTATTTGAGTCTTTAATTGATCAAATTCATTTGAATTACCGCGATACATACTTGCGAACATTGGTTTTGTTTTTAGTAGAATATATAGACGTGAATGGTTATTTAACGATTTCGTTAGAAGAAGCGGCAGAGAAAACCGAAGCAAGCGCCATTCAAATGCTAGATGCATTAACTTTGTTACAACAGCTAGATCCAGCAGGTGTGGGGGCACGCAATTTACAAGAATGCTTGATGCTACAAACAGAACGAGACGATACCGCGCCTAATTTAGCGTATATTTTATTGGAGGAAGAGTTTGATGCCTTAGTGAGTCGTAAATGGGGCCCGTTAGCTAAAAAATTTGGGATTGAATTAGCAGAAATTCAATTGATTTTTGATTATATACAAACGTTATCGCCAGCGCCAGGGAATATTTTTGATGCGACCGAGGAATTGTATATTCGACCAGATTTAACTGTCCGAATCAAGGAAGATCGAATAGTGGTGATTTCCAACAAAGCTGGTCGACCGACATTAAATTTTCAAGAAAATTATTTCAAACGAATGCAAGAGACTGACGACAAAGAAGTCCAAGAATATATTAAGGATAAGAAAAACGAATTTGAATGGTTAGAGCGCGCAGTGAATCAGCGGGGGGATACAATTTTACGTGTAGGGCAAGAAATTGTGCGCCGTCAAGAAGCCTTCTTTTTAGAAGCAGATCGGCCATTAAAACCAATGACTTTAAAAGAAATTGCGGATGCTTTGTCTATTCATGAATCGACAGTTAGTCGTGCGGTCAATGGAAAATATCTAGAAACCACGTTTGGCGTCTTTGAATTGCGCTCATTCTTCTCCACAAGTATTCTTTCATCAGAAGAAGATGGCGAGGATGTCTCAACAACAATGGTTAAAAAGCAACTACAAAAATTAATTGATGAAGAAGTAAAAAGTAAACCGTTATCTGATCAAAAATTAGTCGAGCGATTAAAAGATTCAGGCATGGAAATATCCCGGCGAACGGTGGCAAAGTATCGTGAAGCCTTAGGGATTCCATCTTCATCTAAACGAAAACGATATGAGTAAACAACCAAAGCTTATGAGTGATTTTCATAAGCTTTGGTTGTTTTTTTAAATTTAAAAAATGTTGGTTTTTTGAATTGTAAAAAAAGCCTAAAGGAGACAAAGTTTGCTTGCCATTTCCTAGGAAAAAACGTATATTAAAGTTACTTGCTTCTTTAAATAAAGGAAAAGAATAATTTTATAGAAAAGTTGGAAAGCACAAATGAATCAGACAGCAAATAGCAAGAAAAAACGCTATATTACAGGTTTTGATGGCATTCGGACGATCGCTGTAATTGGCGTGATTTTGTATCACCTTTTTCCCCAAGTCATGCGAGGTGGCTACTTAGGTGTTCCGATTTTCTTTGTTGTTTCAGGTTATCTTATTAACGACTTGTTGCGGCAAGAATGGGCAGAAAATCAGACCATTGATTTAAAAGGATTTTATGTGCGAAGGATGAAACGGCTGTATCCAGCATTAATTGTGATGCTTTTAAGTGCAGTTAGTTATATTACACTCTTTCAGCAGGATTTATTAAACAATATTCGCAGCGTTGTCGCTAGTAGTGTTTTTTATTACAACAACTGGTGGCAAATTTTTAAAGGGTTTTCTTATTTTGATGGATTTGCGACACAATCGCCATTTGTACATATTTGGTCATTGGCAGTTGAAGCGCAAAATTATTTAATTTGGCCATTACTTTTTATTCTTCTGGAACGCTTTGTTCGTAAACGCGGTCGAATTTTCAGTTTAGTTTTAATCGGCGCCTTGATTTCGGTGACGTTGATGGCCGTTTTATATGTTCCTGGCGCAGATCCTACACGTGTCTATTATGGAACAGACACACGTGTTTTTTCTATTTTACTAGGTAGTGCATTGGCGTATGTTTGGCCAAGCACACGTTTGAAAGAAGAAATTCCAGAAGCCTCTAAAAAAATCTTAAATGGCGCTGGGTTAAGTGCCTTAGTTCTTTTAGTATTAGCCTTTTTAACATTATCAGATCATACAAATTTTGTTTATTATGGCGGCATGTTTTTAATTAGTTTGGCAGCCACTGTCTTAGTGGCCGTCACTGCACATCCAGGGGCAGATATGAATCGTTGGTTAACGAATCCAGTCTTTACGTGGATAGGTAAACGGAGTTATGGCATTTACTTGTATCAATTCCCCATCATGATTTTTTATGAGGCCAAAATTAAGACCTTATCGGACCATGTTTTTCTACATTCATTGGTTGAAATAGCATTAATTTTAGTAGTGAGCGAATTATCATATCGCTTTATCGAACATCCACTGACACGATTGTCTTATAAGGATGTCTGGACTCAATTCACTGAGTTCTTACGGAAACCGTGGGACCTTCGTGAAAAAGGGACAATGGCCTTTATGACAGTGATTAGCGTGATTGCAGTATTCGGTTTAATTGTGGCCCCAGCAAACGCTAAAAGTGCGCAACAAGAGCAACTAGAAAAAAATATTGCGAAAAATCAGCAAAAAATTGAAGAACGTAAAAAAGAAGTCCAAGAAAGTGGCACGAAAAATAGTAGCACGTCCACAAAAAGTAGTACAAAACCGAGTGAAAGCCAAGACGTTCTACCCACACAACTCACCCCAGAGCAAGTAAAAAAAGCGCAGAATTTAGAAATCACAACTATTGGTGATTCTGTTATTCTAGATGGTGCTAGCGGTTTACAAGATATTTTCCCTAAAATGATTATCGATGGGGAAGTGGGCCGTCAATTGTATAGTAGCATTTCACTAATTGGTGAACTAGACAAAAAGAAAATGCTCAAAGATACTGTTTTAGTGAGTTTAGGTACGAATGGTCCTTTTACAGAGGCACAATTTGATGAATTTATGAAAGCGTTAGGTAATCGAAAAGTTTATTGGATTAATGTTCGCGTTCCAACTAGAAGATGGCAAAATCAAGTGAATAGTTTACTTAGTCAAATGGACAAAAAATACGATAACTTAACGGTCATTGACTGGTTTAATTATAGTAACGCCCATGATGATTGGTTTTATGATGACCGAGTTCATCCAAATGTGGCAGGTGGCGAGCAATATACACACTTTATCGCGGAGAAAATTTTACAGTAGCAAGAAACTTCCAGCTCAGATGAAAGGGGCTGGAAGTTTTTTGTTATAGGAAAAGCAAATATAGGTAATTTAATGATTTTCTTGAAAACCTAAGCTTTTTTTTTAGATATCTGGTATACTGTTTTTGTTACAAGTTCCCGAAAGGATTTAGCAAGTAATTGTCGTTACTGGCTAAAGATGCCTTGTAACCGAAACTATTTAGGGGGAATAACATTATGGCAGAAAGACATTTATTTACATCAGAATCCGTTTCAGAAGGACATCCAGATAAGGTAGCTGACCAAGTCAGTGATGCAATTTTAGATGCGATTTTGGAAAAAGATCCGATGGCCCGCGTGGCATGTGAAACATCCGTAACAACTGGTTTAGTCCTAGTATTTGGAGAAATTTCTACAACAGCTTATGTAGATATCCAAAAAATTGTTCGTCAAACTGTGAAAGATATTGGTTATACACGAGCAAAATATGGATTTGATGGAGAGACTGTCGCAGTTCTTGTAGCAATCGATGAGCAATCACCTGATATCGCTCAAGGGGTTGACGCAGCCTTAGAAGTGCGTGATCAAGATGAAAAAGACGATATTGGCGCTGGTGACCAAGGCTTAATGTTTGGTTTTGCCGTTGACGAAACACCAGAATTAATGCCATTACCGATCGCGTTAAGTCATCGTTTGGTTCGCCGTTTAGCAGAATTGCGGAAGGAAAAAGTCTTACCTTACTTACGTCCTGATGCAAAATCTCAAGTAACAGTGGAATATGATGATCAAGGTCAACCACAACGTGTGGATACGATCGTCATCAGTACACAACATGATGATGAAACAACCTTAGAACAAATCGAAAAAGATATTAAAGAACAAGTAATCAATGAGGTGATTCCTCATGAACTTTTAGATGATGAAACAAAATACTTTATCAACCCAACTGGTCGCTTTGTAATCGGTGGCCCTCAAGGAGATGCCGGCTTAACTGGTCGTAAAATTATCGTTGATACTTATGGCGGTTATGCTCGTCATGGCGGCGGTGCTTTTTCTGGAAAAGATGCAACCAAAGTTGACCGCTCTGCTAGTTATGCTGCGCGTTATATCGCGAAAAACATTGTTGCTGCTGGTTTGGCGAAAAAAGTAGAAGTCCAATTAGCTTATGCAATTGGTGTGGCGCAACCAGTGTCTATTTCTATTAATACGTTTGGTACGAGTGATCTTCCAGAAAGTAAATTAATCGAAGCAGTTCGTAAAAACTTTGATTTACGTCCAGCAGGTATTATTGAAATGCTAGATTTACGTCGCCCAATTTATAAACAAACTGCGGCTTATGGTCATTTTGGTCGAACAGATATTGATTTACCTTGGGAACAAACAGATAAAGTTGAAGCGTTAAAAGCTAGTTTAGCTGAATAATTAAATAAAAAAACAAGAAGTCAGCCAATACTTGGCTGACTTCTTGTTTTTTTGCAATAATTTTTTTATGAAAAAGCATTTTTTTAAGACATTTTGTTCTTTTTTGTATAGAATAGCTATGGAGCAATTTAGAAAATTGACAATTGAATAGAAAAGGATGTGAACAAATGGCAAAAGAAACAAATGTTAAGTTAGTCACGGTGAGTGTTTTTGTGGCAACATTTATGACAGCCATTGAAGGGACCATTGTGTCTACTGCGATGCCAACGATTGTCGGCTCGTTACATGGCATGGAAATTATGAACTGGGTATTTTCAATTTATTTATTAACGAATGCGATGTTAACACCGATTTATGGGAAACTTGCGGATAAAATTGGTCGTAAACCTGTCTTCATGATTGGCATTATCATTTTTATTTTGGGCTCCTCGTTGTGTGGCATTGCTCAAGATATGTTGACTTTAATTATTGCCCGCGCAATTCAAGGTGTGGGGGCAGGCGCAATTTTACCAGTTGCGTTAACAATTATTGCCGATATGTATACATTGGACAAGCGAGCGAAAATTTTAGGTTTAAACAGTGCCGCCTGGGGAATTGCTAGTATTTTTGGTCCGTTAGCAGGTGGTTTTATTGTAGATACAGTCGGTTGGCATTGGATTTTCTTCATTAATGTTCCTATTGGACTTGTTTTATTGGGCTTGATTAGTATTTTCTTAGTTGAACCAAAGCGGGAACGGACCAAGATGCCAATGGATATTTTGGGCAGCGTTACTTTGATGGCCGTGTTGCTAACGTTATTGCTAGGTTTTCAAATGATTAGCGATAATGGTTTTGCACTAGTAACATTTGGTTGTTTGAGTTTAAGTGTGCTCTTTTTTGTAGCGTTTGTGATGATAGAAAAACGCGCGCAAGACCCAGTGATTGATTTGCATTTATTTAATCAACCAACGTTTGTTTTAGTGAATCTTATTGCGGCGCTTATTAGTGGTTTCTTAATGGGGATTGATGTCTACATTCCGATGTGGATGCAAGGTGTCTTAGGAAAAAGTGCAGGAATTGGTGGCTTAGTTTTAGCGCCTATGTCGTTACTATGGATGGCTGGATCATTTATAGCAAGTAGCTTTATGGAAAAATATGCTATGAAAAAAGTTTTAACGATTGGGTTATCGATTCTATTAGTCGGGGCCATCTTTTTAGTGGTAATGCCAATGGCCGTTCCGTTTTGGCTTTTCTTTGTAGTGTCTTCTGTCTTAGGAGTTGGTTTTGGGATTACTATCACAACGACTACGGTGACCGCACAAAGTACAGTGGAGCCTGAAAAAATGGGGGTTGCAACATCGTTTAATACGTTGGTGCGTACAATTGGGCAGACTGTGATGGTGTCAATTTTTGGTGTGATTTTAAATGCAGGAATGTTTGCAAAATTGGAAGCGAGCGCGTTAAACGTCGATGCAGATGTCATGAATCAATTAGTGAATCCACATACTGCAAATTTAATTCCAGCTGCGTTGTTAAAACCATTACGCGGTATCCTCTATGCAGGTCTGCATAATGTTTACTTAGTCGGTGCGGGCTTAGTTGTTGTTGCTCTTTTGTTAAATATTTTCGCAAAAGCGCAACGAGCGAAGGTTTAGTGGTACACTAATAGAAAGAGTATTGGAGGGAAAAGTAGATGGCCTTTTTACAAGCAAATATTTATTCAAATGTATTGGAAATGGAAGTGAATGTGAACGTAATTTTACCACAAGAAACGGTAAAAAAAGTGGGCACAAGTACCCAAGCAGCATTGACAGATATTCCCGTGTTGTATTTATTACATGGGATGGGAGGAAATCACAGCGTCTGGGCTCGCAGAACCTCTATTGAGCGGTATGTCGCTGATTTGGGGATTGCTGTCATTATGCCGTCCACGGATTTAGCTTGGTATACGGACACGCAATACGATATGAACTATTGGACGTTTATCTCAGAAGAATTACCGAGAATTTGTCATCAACTCTTTCCACAGTTAAGTACAAAACGAGAAAAAACCTTTGCTGCTGGTTTGTCAATGGGTGGTTATGGCGCCTTGAAATTAGGCTTAGCGAAACCAGAATCTTTTGCAGCTGTTGCTTCTTTGTCTGGGGCAGTTAGTTTATCATCCACTAGTTTTGGGGAATTATTAAAAGTCCGTAAGCGAAGCTATTGGGAAGGTATTTTTGGCCCGTTAGATCAAATTGAAGGTTCCATTCACGATCCGCTGTATTTATTACAACAATTAGTAGAAAGCCAAACAGAAATGCCCCAATTTTATCTTTGTTGTGGGGAGCAAGATATGTTACTTTCTGCTAATCAACAGATGGCTCAAGCGTTGGAACAGGCACAGGCAAGTTACACTTTTGAAACTGGACCAGGAGAACATGACTGGGTGTTCTGGGATGAATGGATTCAAAAAGCCTTGGCTTGGCTACCAATACCAAAATAGAGAAAGTAGTTTTCGCTATTTATTTTAAAAGTTAACCCTTGGTCCGTCAGTCATTTCGACTGACGGACCAAGGGCTTTTTTTATTTAGATGAAGAGGTGTTGTCTGCTTGCAACCCATCTAAGTAGGTTTTAACAGCTTGAATAAAGGCGGATTTTTGGTGAATGGAGCGCCGAAATTGAATGCTTTCCTCCATGTATGTTAACCCATTGTCGGAGACATATTGTTTCATGTGCAGCACCTGTTCTTTTAAATAGTCATCTCCGTTCAACACTTGCGAAACGAGCTGTTTTTCCTCCGTTGCGTCCATAATCATCCCAAATAAAAGATGTTGTAAAGACGTTACTGCTAAATGAGTCATTTCTGGTGAAAAACCTGCTTCTCTTAAAATGCCCATCATTTGATTCAAATGGCGTAATCGTTGGGGATAGGCAGGGACGGTTTGGATTTCGATGGCTACGGCACAGGGAAATTGTTGATAGAGATCATAATAGTTTTCCATGAAGGCCAGTAAGTCAGAATACCATTCACCACATAATACAGGTTCTTGAAAGTGCTCTTCAATCGCTTCAGCCATACTTTGAAGTAAGGCTTGCTTATTTTTAAAATACCAATAAATTGCGGGCGCCTGTACACCAAGCTGTTTGGCGACTTTACGCATAGAAAGTTGTTCTAAAGTGGGACTTTTTTCTAACAAAGAAAATGCGGCTGCAATAATCGTGTCTTTTGATAATTTCGGTTCCATGATTTTAGCTCCTATTAAACGTTATCTTCGTAAGTTTATCAAAAAGAAGGTACACTTTATGATAGGAAAAACTTGTGAAAAATTAACTTGTTCGCTTGTATTTTACCACTAAAAATGGTAAATTATGAATCGGCCTTATTTTACAGTGTTAAATTGGTGAAGTCAATGAGCAAATTGATTTTTTTGTAATGGGGAAGAATTCGCAGACCAACACTGAAGAAGCAGGGAACTATTTTAAGAAAGTAGGGATAAGATGGACCTTATTATTCAACACGCCAAAAAATACAAAGGCTCGGTAGTTATTGCCTTGTTGGCGGTGATCGTAATGGTTGTCTCAGCACTTTGGCAACCAAAATTGTTACAACAAGTGTTGGAAGCAATTATGAATGATGATAGCGACAAAATGAAAAACTTAGGGATTCAATTAATTGCCATTGCAGGATTAGGACTCGTTGCAGGGGTTATTAATACAATTTTTTCTGCCAAAGTTGCCCAAGGTGTCAGTGCTGACATTCGTGAAGCAACTTTCCGCAAAATCCAAACCTTTTCATTTGGCAATATCGAAAAATTTTCAGCAGGTAACTTAGTTGTTCGTTTAACAAATGACGTTACTCAAATTCAAAATGTCATTATGATTGCGTTGCAGACACTTTTTAGAATTCCTTTTTTATTTATCGGGAGTTTTATTTTAGCGATGCTAACCTTGCCACAACTATGGTGGGTGATTGTTGCACTTGTCATCGCAGTTATTTTGATTTCTATGCTGTCCTTTTCGCAAATGGGCAAGCATTTCATGATTATTCAAAACTTGATTGATAAGATTAATGGTATCGCAAAAGAAAATTTGTTAGGCATTCGTGTCGTCAAATCATTTGTTCAAGAAAAAAATCAATTGTCACGTTTTACAAAAGTGAGTGAAGAATTAACCACCCATAACTTAATCGTAGGTAGCTTATTTGCTGTGATGATTCCAGCGTTTATGTTGGTGGCGAACTTAGCTGTTGTAGGCTCGATTTTCTTTGTGAGTAACTTAGTCAAGGACGATCCAACTTTAATCGGTGGTGTCGCTTCCTTTATGAACTATTTAATGCAAATCATGATGGCGATTATTATCGGCGGAATGATGATGATGATGACTTCTCGTGCCGCTGTTTCCATTAAGCGGATTAAAGAAGTGATGGAAACAGAACCAGATGTTACTTACAAAAAAGTCCCAGAACAAGAGTTAATTGGTAGTGTTGAGTTTGATCACGTATCTTTCCGTTATCCTGGGGATGAAGAAGATACCTTGAAAGACATCTCTTTCTCTATTCAGCCAGGTGAAATGATTGGGATTGTGGGCGCAACTGGCGCTGGTAAATCTACATTGGCACAATTAATTCCACGTTTGTTTGATCCAACAGAAGGAAAGATTGAAGTTGGTGGTGTCGATTTACGAGAAGTGAACGAACACAGTCTACGAAAAACAGTTTCCTTTGTGTTGCAAAAAGCAATCCTGTTCTCTGGAACGATTGCGCAAAATCTACGCCATGGTAAACGTGACGCTTCTGAAGCGGACATGGAACGGGCTTCAGGCATCGCCCAAGCCAAGGAATTTATTGAAAAATTAGCAGAAGGTTATGATGCACCCGTCGAAGAACGAAGTAATAACTTTTCTGGTGGACAAAAACAACGGTTATCAATTACTAGAGGTGTGATTGGTGAGCCTAAAATTTTGATTTTAGATGATAGCACCAGCGCGTTGGATGCTCGTTCGGAGCGGTTAGTCCGAGAAGCGTTGGATAAAGAGTTAAAAGAGACTACCACGATCGTTATTGCCCAAAAAATTTCTTCTGTTGTCCATGCAGATCGTATTTTAGTATTGGATAATGGACGTTTAGTCGGGGAAGGCACGCATGAAGAATTAGCAGCTACGAACCCCGTGTATCAAGAAATTTACGAAACTCAAAAAGGAAAGGAGGAAGCTTAATGACTGATTTAATAAAAGCTAGTAAATTTTTCTATCATTATTTAAAACGTTACAAAGTTTCTTTCCTCTTTATTTTCTTAGCAATTTTCGCAGCGACTTATTTACAAGTCAAAGCGCCGCAATTCGTTGGGGAAGCTATTCAGGAATTAGCGAAATATGCGGTTAATGTGATGCAAGGAAAAGACGATAAAAGTGCGTTCGTTTCTGTCATTTGGAAACTACTCATTTTTTATGTCTTAACTAGTGCCGCTAGTTTCATTTATAGTATTCTCTTTACACAAGTCGTGGGGAAATCGACAAACCGCATGCGGATTGGTTTGTTTAACAAACTAGAAAAATTGACGATTCGTTTCTTTGATTCTCATCAAGATGGTGAAATTTTAAGTCGTTTTACTAGTGACTTAGACAACATTCAAAACAGCTTAAACCAAGCGTTGCTACAAGTATTAACCAATATTGCCTTATTGGTTGGTGTCTTAATCATGATGTTCCGTCAAAATGTGGAACTGGCATGGGCCACAATTGCTTCTACGCCGATTGCGATTTTAATTGCGGTCTTTGTGATTAGCAAGGCGCGCAAATATGTCGATTTACAGCAAGATGAAGTGGGTAAATTAAATGGCTATATGGATGAAAAAATTAGTGGGCAACGTGTGATTATCACTAATGGCTTACAAGAAGAAACCATTGACGGCTTTTTAGAGCAAAATGAAAAAGTCCGTGCCGCTACGTATAAAGGTCAAGTGTATTCAGGATTACTTTTCCCAATGATGCAAGGAATGTCATTAGTCAATACGGCGATTGTTATTTTCTTTGGTGGTTGGTTAGCAATCAATGGCTCTGTTGATCGTGCCGCTGCGTTAGGTTTAGTCGTTATGTTTGTCCAATATTCCCAACAATATTATCAACCATTAATGCAAATTTCTTCAGGTTATAGCATGATTCAATTAGCTGTTACAGGCGCTCGTCGTTTAAATGAGATGTTTGATGAACCAGATGAAATTCGTCCCGAAAATGGCGAAAAATTAGAAGAGATTAACAAAGCTGTGGCTTTAAATCATGTTGTTTTTGGCTATAATCCAGAAACGCCTGTGTTGAAAGATGTTTCTATTCATGTGGATAAAGGTGAAATGGTCGCTTTAGTCGGACCGACAGGCTCAGGAAAAACAACGATTATGAATTTAATGAATCGCTTTTATGATGTGAATGAAGGCGCCGTGACGTTTGATGGTGTGGACATTCGTGAAATGGATTTAGATAGCTTGCGTTCACATGTAGGCATTGTTTTGCAAGAGTCCGTTCTATTTTCAGGAACAATTCGTGAGAATATTGCTTTTGGTAAGCCAGAGGCCACGGATGAAGAAATTGTTCAAGCAGCGAAACAAGCGAATATCCATGAATTTATTGTAAATCTTGAGCAAGGCTACGATACTGAGATTACGGAAGAGAATAATCTTTTCAGTACGGGACAAAAGCAATTAGTAAGTATTGCACGAACGATTATTACCAATCCAGAATTATTAATTTTGGATGAAGCAACAAGTAATGTTGATACAGTAACAGAAGCCAAAATCCAAAAAGCGATGGACGAAGCAATTAAAGGGCGCACCAGTTTTGTAATTGCCCATCGTTTGAAAACGATTCTAAATGCGGATCGGATTATTGTTTTACGAGACGGTGAAGTCATTGAAGAAGGCAACCACCATGAACTAGTTGAACAAGATGGATTCTATGCGGAACTTTATAAAAATCAATTTGTTTTTGAATAAGTTGAAAGAGGTCGGAACAGAAGTGTTTAACTCCGAGAAATAAGAAGGAATTTCCGAAAATTGTTCTATAATTTTTGGAGAATTTCGGCTTATTTCCGAAGGAGTTGCTTCTGTTCCCGCCGTTTATCAATTTTTAAGCCTGGAACAAAAATTCAAAGTGATTTTTGTCCTAGGCTGTTTTTTCTATGCTAAATAGAAAAAGGAGATATATCAATGGGGAAAATGAGGAATGTACGACAATTACGGCGCACGTTTTTGGTGCTAAATACTTTATTTGTACTGAGTGTATTCAGAGAAAATCAATGGACAAAATCGGCACTACTTTTTTGGTTTTTGGCTAATAGTTTTTTATATGGACTGCAGTGGTTGATTTATCTTGGGGGCGAAAAAGGCTGGCTGACACATCTGCAGCGGTGGTATTATTGCGCGGTTCTTCTCCAAATAGTAGGCACATTGATTGTATATTTTTCGTTTTTTGTATAAAGGTCTCTCGTTTCTTGCCGGAGAATATGCTAAAATAAAAAGCAGCAGGGGGCGAGAAAACCATGGAAAAGCCAAATAAACGCAAAGCTGATTTAGAACGTACACGGCAAATTATTTTGTCTGTCGCTTCTGAATTATTCATGACAAAGGGGTTCAAAAATACCTCCACTCGTGAAATTGCTTTAAAAGCGAACATTACCCAACCGAATCTCTATCACCATTTTAAAAATAAAAAAGAACTGTATTTAGCTGTGATTGAAGAATTAACGTCCCGTGTTCAGGAAGAATTAGTCCCAATTGTTTCTGGAAATGCATCAGTAGAAGAAAAACTTTATCAATTAATCAAAGTTTTGTTAGATGAACATCCGACCAATCTTTTCTTAATGTTGAACGACATGTTTCAAGAAATGGGCCCTGATTACAATCGTACGCTGTATCAAATTTTCAAAAAAACCTATATCAATAATATTGCGGCTATTTTTGAAAGTGAACCTGAAACCAATTGCTTACAAGAGGGCATCAGTGTAGATGATGCAACTCGGTTTATTTTATATAACGTTAGTGCATTATTAAGTATTGAAAAAACGTACCAGCGAAAAACAGTGGATGACGATGTCAAAAAATTCATTCAATTTATGCTACATGGCGTTCTGAAAAGTCACAAATAAAAAATAGAGAAGCCCTGTTGAAAAACAGACTTCTCTATTTTTTTGTAAAATTCACTTATCAATCGATAAATAATTATTGATTTATCGATTGATAAGTGATATAGTTTATTTCGAAAAGAAGAAAGAGGTGAACCATTCATGTTTTTAGGATTTAATGAAATGAAGTATTCAAAAGGACGGTACGTCCTTGTAGTCTTAGTAATGGTCTTGATTGCTTGGTTAATTTTTATTTTGTCAGGTTTAGCGAACGGTTTAGCTCAAGGAAATCGTTTAGCCGTAGATCAATGGCAAGCGAATCAAGTGGTTTTATCAAAAGAGGCCAATAGTAATTTAAATGTATCAGTGTTAGATGAAAACGTGAAAGAAACGATTTCAGGAGGCAAAATTGCACCGATTGGTCAACAGTCGTTAGCTATCCGCCCAGCAGATGACAAAAAGGCTGAATTAACGAATGTTAGCTTATTTGGGATTGAAAAAGAAAGTTTTTTAATGCCAAAAGTGATTGAAGGAAACGCATTTACTGATAAAAATCAAGTGATTGCTTCAGAAACATTGAAAAATCAAGGATTTAAAATTGGCGACAAATTAACTGCAGGGAAATATGATGAGCAATTAGAAATTGCCGGCTTTATTTCTAAAAGTAGCTATAACATTGTGCCGGTTATTTACACTTCTCTGGATACTTGGCGGTCAATTAAATATGGTGACAATCCAGCAATGGCCAAAATGGTTAATGGTTTCATTGTTCGCAGCAAGGACAACGCGGAAGTTAAAACGACTAATAAAGACAGCCAAGTTCTTTCAATTTCAGATTTTATTGAAAAACTGCCAGGATACAGCGCTCAAAACTTGACCTTGGATGGCATGATTTATTTCTTGATTGTGATTGCAGCGTTCATTATCGGTATTTTTATCTTTGTGATGACTTTACAGAAAACAGCAATGTTCGGTGTCTTAAAAGTTCAAGGGGTACCGACTAGTTTCTTAGCAAAGGCAGTCATGCTACAAACCGCTTTATTGGCTGTTCTAGGCGTGGCGATTGGTCTTGCTTTAACGGGAATTACCGTGCTCTTTTTACCAGAAGCGATGCCTTATGCAACTAATGGACCACGCATGATTTTGTTTAGTGTACTATTGATTTTATCTGCATTAATTGGCGGGGCATTTTCAATTCGAACGATTGCTAAAATTGATCCGTTAATCGCGATTGGAGGTTAAAGACATGGCAAATGTTTTAGAAATGAAAAATATTTATAAAAAATATGGTGAAAAACATACAGAAGTGATCGCGTTAAAAGAATTATCTTTTGCGGTTCAGCCAGGTGAATTTGTCGCAGTAATTGGTCCTTCTGGTTCTGGTAAAAGTACCTTTTTAACGATTGCAGCTGGTTTACAGGCACCGACAAGTGGTGAAGTCATTGTTGGCGGGCAATCACTAAATAAGTTAACGAAAAAACAACGTTTGGCGCAACGTTTTCAAAAAATCGGCTTTATTTTACAAAGCTCTAATTTGGTGCCATTTTTAACAGTGGAAGATCAATTTCACTTAATTGAAAAAGTTGATAAGTCACGTAAAAATAGTGAATTAAAAGAGCAATTGTTAGAGACGTTGGGTTTAAAAGAATTACGAAATAGTTATCCTCGTGATCTCTCTGGTGGGGAAAGACAACGGGTAGCCATTGCGTGTGCATTGTATCATGAGCCAGACGTAATTTTGGCAGATGAACCAACGGCTAGTTTAGATACAGAAAAGGCGTTTGATGTTGTCCAATTACTAGCGAAAGAGGCCAAAGAGAAAGATAAAGGGATTATCATGGTGACACATGATGAGCGTTTGTTGAAATACTGTGATCGAGTGGTTCGTATTCGTGATGGTGAATTGACAGAGTAACAAAACAAATAAAAGAGAACATGATCAGATTGCTGGAGACAATCCGATCATGTTCTCTTATTTCTTTTCAATACAGAAAAGAACAGGTGGCTGATTTTTTTGATTGATAAACTCATAACGTAAGACACTGTAAACATCTTGTGGTAAGGCTTGCGTGTAATTCGTGACCAAATCAAGTTCCTCTGAACCACCTTCGTGGCCATAATAAACGACTAAAATAATGCGACTTCCTTTTACCAAATGAGGCAGTAACCCATCTAACGCCTGTTTAGTCGTAGCGGGTTTTGTAATAATTTCCTTATTACTTTTAGGTAAATAGCCTAAGTTAAAAATAGCGGCAGTGATTTCTGTTTCTTCATCTAGGACAGCATGAAGATGTTCATGTCCTAATGGAAATAACGTAGTTTGTGGGAGTAAATTAAGTTCTGTTAACTTTTGTTCTGTATTGATCAACGCTTCTTTTTGGATATCAAAGGCGAAAACTTCACCAGAAGGGCCAACCAGCTCTGCTAAGAATGCTGTATCATGACCATTTCCCATTGTTGCATCAATGACGAAGTCGCCAGGTTCCACCACTTCTTTTAAAAGTTGGTGACTAAAATGTAGGGCTGTTTGTAGCATTAATTGAAAACTTCCTTTCCTGAAATGACAGTATATTTTCCTTGATAACTGTTGCGGCGTTTCATTTCCGCATCAATCGCATTGAGAACTTCCCATTTTTTCAAGCTCCACATCGGTCCGATAATTGTTTCAAAGGGAGCATCGCCTGTCAAGCGATGAATAACAATTTCGGGTGGAATCATTTCTAACTGATCACAAATCACTGAAACATAGGCTTCTTTGCTCATCAATTGTAAGCGTCCTTCATTATAATCCCGCATCATTTTGGTATTTGTCATTAAATGAAGTAAGTGCAGTTTAATCCCTTGGATATCTGAATCCTGAATAGTTCGCCGCACATTTTCGCGCATCATGGCAGGTGTTTCCCCAGGTAGCCCGTTAATTAAATGTGTACAGACCCGAATCCCGTGTTTCCGTAATTTAGCCACACCATCTAGATATGTTTGATAATCATGAGCGCGATTAATGGCAGCGCTAGTTTCCTCAAATGTGGTTTGCAAACCCAACTCTACCCATAAATAAAAGCGTTCATTTAATTCGGCTAAATAGTTCACTACCTCATCAGGCAAACAATCAGGACGGGTACCAATGGATAAACCAACGACGCCTTTTTCATTGACTACTTGTTCAAACCGATGACGAATAACGTCAACGGGCGCATGTGTATTGGTGAAATTTTGGAAGTAAACAATGTATTGATTGACAGTTGGCCATTTTTGATGCATCAATTGGATTTCTTTTTGAAATTGAAGCGGCAGGGGATCGCTAGGTGCAACAATCATGTCGCCTGATCCAGAAACACTACAGAACGTACAGCCACCTTTGGCAACCGTCCCATCACGATTGGGGCAATCAAAGCCACCATCAATTGGCACTTTAAAAATCTTTTCACCAAACTGTTGACGAAGTGCATAGTTCCAAGTGTGATAGCGTTTATTTGGATCATCTGAATAAGGAAAAATTTGCATAATCAAGACTTCTTTCTAGCGTTGTTTGCTTTGAAATCGCCAAACAAAGCGTTTTTCTAAATAAATAGGGTAACTTAATAACAACCAAGCTAAACCAAGACAAAAACCACCTAAGATATCGCTAGGGAAATGGACACCTAAATAGATTCGACTAACCCCAATCATGAAAATCCCAATACCTAGTAAAATTTGCACACAAAGGCGGACCGTTTTATTTTTAATGAAAATTGGCAGAATCAATAAAATAGTGCCGTAGAACAAGGTACTTCCTACAGCATGTCCGCTAGGAAAACTATACGTATGTTCAGTTACTAAATGCTCCAAAGTAGGACGTTGGCGCATAAAGAATAATTTTAATAAAGAATTACCTACGCCAGCAATTAAGGCAGTATTAATAAAGAGCCATAATGCTTCAGCATAATATTTCCAAACAATAAACAGAGCAATGACAACAATCGCTAAGATGATAATCGTCAATGAATTGGCAAATTTGGTGTACCAAATAAAAAAGTTATTTAGCTGTGGAAAAGGACGACGAACAAAGGAAGTAATCGTTTGATCAAAGCCTTTGAGCCAGGTTGGATAAAAACGAACAACATAGCCTAAAAACATAAATACTAAAAGAAAACAACTACCTGCAAATTGATAATAAAGTTTGTTTTTCATAAAAAATCCTTTCAAAATTTAATCGCAACAATCCGTATTATACCATCAAAAGGGTAAAAAATTAAAAGATAATTTCATTGCCTGATTAGAGGGGATACAGATATTAAAAAAGTTCTGGCAGCACAATCTCTCATTGTGGTGCCAGAACTTTTTTAAATGGCGCATGTTTATTGATTATCGTCGTCAGGAGTATCAACGGTAATATCGCCGAATTCGCTAGAAAGGTTAAACTCTGTATCCGCACGACCATTCTTATAAGATGTTCGCTCTTTGTTTAAAAGTTGAACATCGCCTAATTTTGATTCCCCTTTGATTGAAATGTTACGCAAAATTTCTCCAGAATTTACATAAATATCTCCATGGACAAGAGCAACAGTTAATTTTTTAGGCACAGCAGGCATGTCTAAAGAAAAATCACCATTTTCACTTGAAAAGTTAGCTTCTCCTTTGAAATCATAGACGCTAATATCGCCATCTGTCGTTGTTGCTTGGATGTTTCCACGAGCATTTTGCACTCGAATATCACCAGAAGTAGTCGTATTTTTTATTTCATCAAAATAGGCTGAATCCAACGTTATATCGCCGTCAGTGGTTTCAACTGTTGCTGTTTTAGCGGAAGTATCCGCTGAAAGGTAGATACCATCTGAAGAGTTAAGCGTCATTTTTTTGGCTTTAACGCCCGATAGATTGACATAAGAATTTGGTAGATTAGTTGTTAATTCGTCTACGTTAAAAGCATTCAATGAAACTTGTGAATGGGTTGAACCATCAATCACTAACTTTTTCACGTTATTAGGAATCTGGACACTCACGTTCGGTGTGAGGTCACTAAAAATGCCAATATTAAAAAATGACAACTCGGGTTGGTTTTGTGTGCGAGTGGTATTGATGGTTGCTGTTATTTTATTTTTTTCTTCTTTGACATCTAAGGTGCCTTCAGCTTTTGAATAAAAGGCATTATTCGGTGATCGTAATCCCATGTTGTTACTATCAGTTTTATAAATGGTATAAGGGCCTTTGCCTTTTAAGGATAAGTGAAGTTCTTCGCCTGCTTGTTTATTTTTTAGTGTATAACTTTCTTTTAGCGGCGTGACTGATTTTTCCGCTTGCTTGTAATAATAGACGGCGCCAGATCCACCAATTAGCATCGCTAAGACAGCAATGGATAAGAGAATTCCTGTTGTTTTTTTCATTAGATATCACCTCGTAAAACAGCAATGTTCCATTGGAAATAACGCTTAAAGACATGTGCTGAAAATTTTAAAATTGGTAGAAACAGTAACCAACCAATGATTGATGCACCAAATAAAAAGAGACTCATAGATAATTGGAAAAAGGAAGCGGCATTTGCTTGGGTAATAACACTATAAATACCATAAATTGGTGAAAATAAAGTTGCAGCTCCGGCAATGCCACAACCGACGTACATTAAGGCAATCCCTAAAATAACCCAAAACATGAAGAAAAAATTTAAACAGAAAATACCAAGCACTTGGAAAAATCGGGTTAGCGGCCGATGCTGTGGTCGTTGATAGTAAGGAGAATCATTATCATAGTAAAATTCAGATTCTTCTTCATAGGGATGATCATAAGCAGGTGTAGCCGCTGGAATTTCTTGCCAGCCATTATTTTCAATTTTTCGTTCCGTCAATTCGATGCCTTGTTCTTTTAAAATTTCTTCTGCGATAACCCGTGGTTTCCCCAATGATTTTGCCACTTGTTCTTCTGTTTCGCCTTCCGCAACACGAGCATCAAATAACGCCTTGTATTTCGCAAGAATAATAGCTTGATCTTTTGGATTTAATGCTTTTAAATAAATTTTCAGCTCAATAATAAAATGTTCTTTATTCATTCCGCTCCCTCTTTCTACACGATTCATTTCTCATCTTAAACTATAATTTCTTTTTGAGCGAATAACAAGAGGAATTAAAAAAATCAGACTAAGGTAAAGAAGCATCTACAACTAAAGTCGCAGTTTTTTTCCGAGTAGTAACAAGAGAGGAAATCCATGTTAAAAAACATTACTTCTTTACAATCTAGTTACAGTAATATGAAATTTTGTTGAAGTGTTTTTAATTCGCTAGAAAAAAAGGTATACTTGTTATAATAACAAAACTAAAAAATTACATTTACATATAAGTTAAAAAAGGAAAGTTGGGGACGTATCAATGAAGAAAGAATCAATGTCACGTATCGAAAGAAGGAAAGCACAACAAAGAAAGAAAACGCCAGTACAATGGAAGAAAAGCACTACTTTATTCAGCTCGGCGTTAATTGTTTCATCTGTAGGAACGCCCGTTGCGTTACTACCAGTGACTGCTGAGGCAACAGAAGAGCAGCCAACAAATGCGGAAGTTGCCCAAGCACCTACTACGGAAACTGGCTTAGTAGAGACACCAACAACAGAAACTACGCCAGGAACTACGGAACAACCGACAACGGATTCGTCAACAACGACTGAATCGACAACTGAATCATCAAAAGAAACACCAACAACACCAAGTACCGAGCAACCAACAGTTGATTCAACTACACCTGTGGAATCAGGAACGACTGATTCTTCAGTAGCAGAAATCACGCCAGTAGCTCCTTCAACAACCGAGTCTGAAGCAGCGCCTGCGGTTACACCCGATGATGAAGTAAAAGTACCAGAAGCTAGAGTAGCTTCTGCGCAAACTTTTTCAGCGTTATCACCGACGCAAAGTCCTTCAGAATTTATTGCCGAGTTAGCACGTTGTGCACAACCTATTGCGCAAGCCAATGATTTATATGCATCAGTGATGATGGCTCAAGCAATCGTTGAAAGTGGTTGGGGAGCAAGTACGCTATCTAAGGCACCAAACTATAACTTATTTGGGATTAAAGGCAGCTACAATGGACAATCTGTCTATATGGATACATGGGAATATTTAAACGGCAAATGGTTAGTGAAAAAAGAACCTTTCCGTAAATATCCTTCTTACATGGAATCATTCCAAGATAATGCGCACGTGCTAAAAACAACTTCTTTCCAAGCGGGCGTTTACTATTATGCTGGGGCTTGGAAAAGCAATACAAGCTCGTACCGCGATGCAACTGCTTGGTTAACAGGTCGTTATGCGACAGATCCTAGCTACAATGCTAAATTAAATAATGTCATTACCGCATATAACTTAACTCAATATGATACACCATCTTCTGGTGGGAATACTGGGGGCGGAACAGTTAATCCAGGAACAGGCGGTTCTAACAATCAATCAGGAACGAACACGTACTATACTGTAAAATCAGGAGATACCTTGAATAAAATTGCCGCGCAATATGGTGTGAGCGTTGCTAATTTACGCTCATGGAACGGCATCTCGGGTGATTTAATTTTTGTTGGTCAAAAACTTATCGTGAAAAAAGGTGCTTCAGGTAACACTGGTGGCTCAGGCAGCGGTGGTTCTAACAATAATCAATCAGGAACGAACACGTACTATACTGTAAAATCAGGGGATACCTTGAATAAAATTGCCGCGCAATATGGCGTGAGCGTTGCTAATTTACGCTCATGGAATGGCATCTCTGGCGATTTAATTTTCGTTGGTCAAAAACTCATCGTGAAAAAAGGTGCTTCAGGTAACACTGGTGGCTCAGGCAGCGGTGGTTCTAACAATAATCAATCAGGAACGAATACGTATTACACAATTAAATCAGGCGATACCTTGAACAAAATTGCCGCGCAATATGGTGTGAGCGTTGCTAATTTACGTTCATGGAACGGCATCTCTGGCGATTTAATCTTCGCTGGTCAAAAAATTATTGTGAAAAAAGGTACTTCAGGTAACACCGGCGGCTCAAGCAATGGTGGTTCTAACAATAATCAATCAGGAACGAATACGTACTACACGATTAAATCAGGGGATACCTTGAACAAAATTTCTGCACAATTCGGTGTTAGTGTGGCTAACTTACAAGCCTGGAATAACATCAGCGGTAGTTTGATTTTTGCTGGTCAAAAGATTATCGTGAAAAAAGGCGCTAACTCAGGTTCAACGAATACGAACAAGCCTACGAATAATGGTGGCGGTGCGACAACATCTTACACGATTAAATCAGGCGATACGTTGAATAAAATTTCTGCACAGTTTGGCGTGAGTGTTGCTAATCTACGTTCATGGAACGGGATCAAAGGCGATTTAATTTTTGCTGGTCAAACAATCATCGTGAAAAAAGGCGCTTCTGCAGGTGGCAATGCTTCTTCAACAAATAGTGCATCAGGCAAACGCCATACAGTTAAAAGCGGTGATTCACTTTGGGGCTTATCAATGCAATACGGAATCAGCATCCAAAAAATCAAACAATTAAATGGCTTAAGCGGGGATACAATTTATATTGGTCAAACTTTAAAAGTTGGTTAATTTAAGATTGAAAAAAATAGCTATCTTTGGTAACATGAGTCTTATAATAGAAAAAAACAATGAGAAGGAATAGTAGAAAGAACCATGTGATAGAGAGCGTATGGCTGGTGGAAATACGTACAGAAGCTTTTGAACTCGCCTTTAAGTTACTTTTTTGAACAAACCAAGTAGAAAAAGTCGGTGACGACCGTTAAGACGTTTGAGGTTAAGGTGACGGTGATTGACCGTTTCTTTGACGAATTTAGGTGGTACCACGTTGCATTTGTATGTTCACGTCCTATAGGAATTTTTCCTATAGGATTTTTTTTTATCACTAAGTGGCTAGTTTAAGTCAGAATAGTGACAATGGCTGCAGGTGGCAAATTGTAAGAATGAAAAATTTTATATTACTAGGAGGAATAACATGAGCTACAATCACAAAGAGATTGAGAAGAAATGGCAAAAATATTGGGCTAAGAACAATTGTTTCAATACATTGGACGACCCAAATAAAGAAAAATTTTATGCACTAGATATGTTTCCCTATCCATCTGGACAAGGCTTACACGTAGGTCACCCGGAAGGCTATACAGCAACCGATATTCTTTCACGTATGAAACGTGCGCAAGGCTATAATGTGTTGCATCCAATGGGCTGGGATGCGTTTGGTTTGCCAGCAGAGCAATATGCGTTAGATACAGGAAATGACCCAGCTGAATTTACTAAGAAAAATATCGAAACATTCCGTCGCCAAATTAATTCACTAGGATTCAGCTATGATTGGAATCGTGAAATTAATACCACTGATCCTGAATATTACAAATGGACACAATGGATATTTACAAAATTATATGAAAAAGGGTTAGCTTATGAAGCAGAAGTTGCGGTTAACTGGGTACCTGAACTAGGAACTGTTATTTCAAATGAAGAAGTCATTGATGGAAAAAGTGAACGTGGCGGTTATGACGTGGTTCGCCGACCAATGCGTCAATGGATGCTGAAAATTACTGCTTATGCAGATCGCTTATTAGAAGATTTAGAGCTTGTTGATTGGCCAGAAAGTATTAAAGATATGCAACGAAATTGGATTGGACGTTCTGAAGGAGCCAATGTGACCTTTAAAGTCGCTGGCACAGAAGAAAGTTTCACGGTGTTTACAACCCGTCCTGATACCTTGTTTGGTGCAACCTATACTGTTCTAGCTCCTGAACTAGAACTAGTGAAAAAAATTACGACACCTGAACAAACAGCAGCTGTAGAAGCATATATTGAAGAAACCTCAAAAAAATCTGATTTAAATAGAACGGATTTAGCAAAAGAAAAAACAGGTGTTTTCACAGGTGCGTATGCGATAAATCCAGTCAATGGCCAAGAAATTCCAATTTGGATTGGCGATTATGTTTTAGCAAGCTATGGTACAGGCGCAATCATGGCGGTCCCAGCGCATGATGAACGGGATTACGAATTTGCGAAAACATTTGGCATTGATATCCTACCAGTAATCGCAGGTGGCGACATTACAACAGAAGCCTATACAGGTGATGGACCGCATATCAATTCTGATTTTTTAAATGGATTAAACAAAGCAGAAGCCATCGCTAAAATGAATGAGTGGCTAGAAGAAAATCACGTAGGGAAAAAAGAAGTATCTTATCGTTTACGTGACTGGTTATTCTCTCGTCAACGCTACTGGGGTGAACCAATTCCTGTGATCCATTGGGAAGATGGATCAACCACAACGGTTCCTGAATCTGAGTTACCTCTACGTTTACCAGTAACATCGGATATTCGCCCAAGTGGAACTGGGGAATCGCCATTAGCAAACATTGATGAATGGGTCAATGTCGTCGACCCTGAAACTGGTATGAAGGGAAAACGTGAAACGAATACTATGCCACAATGGGCTGGAAGCTCTTGGTATTACTTACGATTCATTGATCCTCATAATAAAAATGAAATTGCTGATTTTGAAAAATTAAAACGTTGGTTACCAGTTGATATCTATATTGGTGGTGCCGAACATGCGGTGCTGCATTTACTTTATGCTCGTTTTTGGCATAAATTCTTATATGATATTGGTGTGGTTCCTACCAAAGAACCTTTCCAAAAATTATACAACCAAGGTATGATTTTAGGAGAAAACAACGAAAAAATGTCTAAATCACGTGGCAATGTTGTAAATCCCGATGATGTGGTGGCTAAATATGGTGCGGATACATTACGTCTTTATGAAATGTTCATGGGCCCATTAGATGCTTCCATTGCTTGGAATGAAAATGGATTAGAAGGAAGTCGTAAATTCTTAGATCGCGTTTGGCGTCTGATTGTTGATGAAGAAGGCAAAATGCGTGACCGAATTACCACAATTAATGATGGCCGTTTAACGAAAGTTTATCATCAAACGGTTAAAAAAGTGACAGAAGATATGGCAAACTTGCACTTTAATACAGCGATTTCTCAATTAATGGTTTTTGTGAATGAAGCCAATAAAGTGGATGCCTTACCTTATGAATATGTGGAAGGATTTGTCCAATTACTTGCGCCAATCGCGCCACATATTGGTGAAGAGCTATGGCAAATTTTAGGTAACGAGGAAAGTTTAACTTATGTCCCTTGGCCAACCTATGATGAAGCGGCTTTAGTAGAAGATGAAGTGGAAGTAGTTTTCCAAGTGAACGGAAAATTACGTGGCAAACAAAATGTCGCTCGTGGGTTAAGCAAAGAAGAATTAGAACAAATTGCAATGAACCATGAAGCTGTTAAAGAATTTATTGAAGGAAAAACAGTGCGCAAAGTGATTGCTGTTCCAGATAAATTAGTAAATATTGTTGCAAATTAAGTTATATGTTTTTATTAAAAAAAGAGCCGGACGTATCAAAACGTCAGGCTCTTTTTAAGGTTGTTTTGTTTTACCTTTTTGATTCATATGTTCTTTACATGTGATTGTTATAACTGAAAGCAAGGCGATGAAGAGAAAAAAGTAACCGAGCGGCGTACAGAAAAAGGCGGGTTCTTTTAAAAGTCCATCGCTAGATAATGTTGATCCAACTAAAATAGAGATCATAAATAATAAAAGACTAATCAAGCCAAGAAATAAGCTAATACGATATTTTTTCAACTTCAGTTCCTCCTTTAATGAACTATCACTAAGATAAATCAAAAAGGTTAACTTTTTTTTAGGCAACTGTTAAAACTTAGATAAGAAATCTATTTTCTAAGTTTGTCGTTGTTGGTAATTGGTTAAGATCATACGTGAAAAGGGACCGACAATCAGCAATTGATAAGGAAGGGCAACAATAAAGTTCAGGCCCCAAGCTTGGAAATACGCACTTAGTGACAACGTCTGGCCTTCCATTAATAAGCCAAATAAAGACATACAAGTCACCATGCCGATAATCATGAGACTCGAAATGGTCAGAATAAGTAATAGCCGTTTTTCTTTATTAAAGGGTAAAGAAAAAGCGATTTTCTTAGCTAAGACACCAACGATGAAAACGTCTAAAATAAAAGCAACGATAAATCCAGGAAGCAAACCTTTTGATAAGGCGTACAATGAAAATTCTCCATGCAATAATAAATTATAGGTGCTCATTCCGAAAACCATCAGAAAACACATTAACGTAGTAAAAAGCATTCCTTCTTTTTTATTAGTAGGCATTTTTTCTCCTTTCATTTATTGAGAGTAATGATTGTTCTAGGCAGAAAAGGACAAATTCTCTCGACTTTTACTAGTGTAGCAAAAATAAAAGTTCTTCATAAGTTAGAATTTGCTAAATTTTCTATGTAAATTTAAAATTATAAAATAGTTGAATTTTGTAATTTTGAATGTTAAATTTAAGTGAAAGATATTCTAAATTACAAAAAAACGTTTTTTTGTAATTTAGAATAAGAAAAGAGGGGTATAATGACATATAAATTACTAAAAGTAGATTTTTATAAAAATAGAGATTCTTTTGAAAAGAAGTATCAAGAACGTTTAAATTTTGACTCTACTTTACAAACTAAGTTATTTATCCACCCTTTTGACAAAGAAGAACGGAAAACAAAAGAAACCTATGAGTTATTCTACGTTCCTTTACTTCAACACAGCGTATTACAAGAAAAAATTATGAAAAATTCTCAAGAAATAATGAGATATATACATAAATTACCAAAAATTGTACAAAAAAATATCTTTTTTTATCAATTGATTGAAGAGATACAAAGTACGAATGAAATTGAAGGGGTTAAAAGTTCAAGAAAAGATATTAGCAAAGTTTTACACAAATTAAATGCTAATTCAACTGAAAGATTTCAGGGCATTGTAAACATGTATAAAGGTATTGTGACTGATAAAATGCTAAAAATCGAAACGTTAGGTCAATTTAGAGAAATCTATGATGAACTCTTTAAAGCTGATATCCAAGAAGAAGACTATCCAGATGGTTTATTATTTAGGAAATCTGTTGTGTACATCAGTGATAAAGACAAAGTTGTTCATCAGGGGAGTTCCAACGAAGAAAGTATTATAGCTGATCTAGAAAAACTTATCCTTTTTATGAATCAATCAGCACTACCAAGCTTACTTAAATGTTGTATCAGTCATTACTATTTTGAGTATATTCATCCCTTCTATGATGGGAATGGACGAATGGGCCGTTTTTTGATGTCTAACTATCTCTCTAGAAAATTGGATCCACTGACAGGATTGACTGTTTCCAATGCCGTAATCCACAATAAGAAAAAATATGAAAAAGCTTTTTCCGAAGTCACAAATCCAAGAAATAGAGGAGAAGTAACTCTTTTTGTTCAGACGATGTATGAATTTATCTTATTAGGACAAACGGAAATTTTAGAAGAGCTGAGAACATGGACTAGTCAGTTGAAAAGAGCTACGCAATGGTTAAAACATTCAGAGTTACCTGAAGATGAATGTAGTGTTCTGTTTTTATTAATTCAAGCACATATGTTTAGAAACGGCACCGAAAGTGTGTCGATTAAAGAGATTCAAGAAAATCAAAACTGGTCCTACGGAAAAGTTAAGCGAATAACGGAAACATTAGAAAAACAAGCGTATATTCAAGTTCAAGGGAAGAAACCGAAAACGTATCGAATCACTCAACAATTTGAAGAAACAATTGGATAAAAAATCCTGAATCTCTCGATTTTGAGAGTTTCAGGATTTTTTAGTGGTCAACTTTTAATGATTTGTAACGTCCTCTCCAAACCATTTTTGAGAAATTTTACTAAGGGTGCCATCTTTTCGTAACGTCTCAAAGGCAGTATTGATTTTTTGGACTAATTGATTGTCTGATTTGCGGACGCCCACAGCAAAATCCTCATTGTCATAGCCTACATGAGAAATAGTATAGTTTTTTAAATTATCTTCGTGGGAAAGATAGTAGTTGGCGTAGACGCGATCAATTAGGAGCCCATCAATTCGGCCAGATTTTAAATCTAAGAAAGCTTCATTAAACCCGTCATATAAAATAGGTGTTTGGTCTTTAACAAATTTTTTCAAAACGTCAGGCTGACTTTCGAAGCCATCATAGCCAGAAGAGCCATTTTGAACCCCTAAAATTTTGCCTTGCATGTCGCTCGCTGTTGCAATGTTTTTTTCTTTTAAAGAAACAAGTACTTGGTCGTTCGTCATGTAGGGTTGTGTGAATTGAACTTTTTCAGCCCGCTCGCTCGTTTTAGTGTAGCCGTTCCAAATAAGATCAATGGTTTGATTTTGTAATTCTGTTTCTTTCATAGACCAATCAATCGGTTGGAAGTCAACGGAAATGCCATAAAGTTTAAAAACCGCTTTGGCTAAGTCGACATCAAAGCCGACAATTTTGCCTGATTTATCTTGAAAACCCATGGGCACAAAGGAGTCATCTAAGCCAATAATAATCCGTTTTTCTTCGTTAATCCGTGTCCATTGATCTTCGTTGCTTTTTCTTTTACCACAACCTGCAAATAGGAGTAAACTACAACAGATAACCAGCAAGGCTAAAGAATATTTCTTTTTCATCATAAACTCCTTTCTATTGGACGGGGGCAACCGTCAAAAGATTGTCTGCAATTTTTTCAGCGAAAGCCATATCGTGGGTCACGACAATCTGTGTCATGCCTTGTTTCCGCAAATCTAAAATAACTTCTTCCACTTGTTGGCGTAAAGCTGGATCTAGCGCGCTCGTTGGTTCATCGTACCCAAGAACTTTTGGCTTCATTGCTAGGGCACGAGCAAGTGCAACTCGTTGTTTTTGTCCACCGGAAAGTTGGTACGGATAGAGTTTTTCTTTACCAGCCAAGCCCAATTTTTCCAGTAATTCTAAAGCTTCTTGCTGACTTTTTGCTTTTTCTTCTTTTAGTACTAATGTAGGTGCTAAGGTAATGTTTTCTAAAACTGATAAGTGAGGGAAAAGTTGGAAATCCTGGAAAACGACCCCAACCACTTGATCGGCATTGTCCATTTCAGCAGGATTGAAAGGAACACCATCCAACAAAAGCTCACCAGAATCAATGGTTTCTAAACCAGCCAAACAACGAAGTAAAGTGGTTTTTCCGCCGCCTGAAGGACCAACAATCGTTAAAATTTTACCCTCTGGAATTTCTAAATTTAAGTGATCAATGATGGTCCGGTTATCAAAATGTTTGGTTAAATTTTTAATAGTTAACATGGTAGAGTCCTCCTATTTATAATATTGATAGAATTTTTCAATTTTCTTAGAAGCAACAGTCAAAATTGCCGTAAAGAGTAAATAAATCACTCCCACTAAAGCTAATGGCACTAATGTAACATCGCGGCTCATCGCAATTTTACCAGCACGTAAAAGATCGCCTAAGCCAAGAACATAAATAAGAGAAGTATCCTTGACCAAATTGATAATTTCATTTCCTACGGAAGGCAGCACGATTTTAACAACTTGTGGCAAAATAATCCGGGTGACTGTTTGAAAACGTGTTAAACGTAAAACCTTAGCAGCTTCATATTGACCTTGGGGAATTGTTTGAATCCCCCCGCGGAAAATTTCAGCAAAGTACGCAGCATAATTTAAAATAAATGCGAATAAGGCCGCATCGTAACGTTCAAAGACAATACCAATTAATGGTAAGCCGTAAAAAACAAAAATTAATTGTAACAATAGCGGAGTGCCGCGCATTAACCAAATGTAGAGGTTAATTAAGTAACGTAAAGGTTTAAACGAACTTTGTAAAATAAAGGCAATGATAATCCCCAGTGGAATCGAGCCAAGGAGCGTAAAGAAAAAGACTTTCAGTGTCATGCCAGCTCCGCTAACTAAAGCAGGTAAAATTTCTAAAATATAATCCATCATTTTTTCCTCCAACAATTTTTATTAAAAAACAAAAAAGCCTCTTGGCTGTGAGCCAAGAGGACGAATCGCATTCGTGGTGCCACCTCAATTTACTTATCTTTCACAAGATAAGCCTTATGTAGTTGCGTTGACAACTACTCTCTGTTAACGATAGAGTCACCGGTTTTTCTTACTAAAGGATTCAGAAAAACATCTTTTAGGTGTGAGTAAAGAAGAATCCATCTTTTTCTTTCAGCCAATGAAAAAGTCTCTGTAAAGGAAGAGCTAAATTACTATGTCCTAAGCTTTGATTGTAAGTATGAAATTGTTCGAACGGAACAGAAAACCTGTTGCTTTTCTAGCGTATCCCATTGAGCATATAGAAAAGGGGACAACAGACAGGAGCGGTTGAGGCATTCTCTCAGTTTGAAAAGCGCATCTAAAAAACAAAAAAGTCCTTTGGCTGACTAGCCAAAGGACGAATAATCAATTATCGTGGTTCCACCTTAGTTTATTCGTGTTTCGCAACACGAACCTTATGAAGTTCATAACTTCGCCTGTTAACGAGTGGTCCCGGACTTTCCTACTAAGGGTTCAAAAAGTCAACTCCCAGATGTGGTTCGCTGTTTCTTTACGTCTTTTTCCACCAACCAAAGACTCTCTTCACTAAAGGAAACAGTTACTCTTCTGTTCTCTGTTTTTCAATACTGTACCACCAGAAAAAATATCTGTCAACTCTTATTCTTAAAAAAATATTTTTCTTTCAAAAAGTAAGTGCTGAAAAAGGACAAATGTATGGAAAATCATGTAAAATGTAGGTAAGTTGTTTGAACAGAAGGAGGAGTTTTGGTATGAAACAGAAAAAGTGGTTAATCGGACTTGTTGCACTGGGCTTGGTTTTAGCAGCATGTGGAAGTGGCAGTTCGAAAACGACCTCGAATGAACCAGCTACACAGAAAATTAACGTCGCATCTGGTGGTGAACTCTCGACATTAGACAGCGCTCATTATACAGATGTCTATAGTTCCGATATGATTGGTCAAGTAGTTGAAGGCTTGTATCGACAAGATAAAAACGGAGATCCTGAGCTAGCTATGGCGAAAGCAGAGCCACAAGTTAGTGAAGACGGGTTAGTCTATACATTCAAGTTACGAGAAGCAAAATGGACAAACGGGGATCCAGTTAAAGCAGGGGATTTTGTAGTTGCGTTTAGAAACGTGGTCGATCCAGCGTATGGTTCAAGTAGCAGTAATCAAATGGATATTTTTAAAAATGGGCGTGCGGTGCGGGAAGGACAAGCCACGATGGAAGAATTTGGTGTCAAAGCAATCGATGACCAGACACTAGAACTAACATTGGAAAATCCAATTCCTTATTTAGCCCAAGTCTTAGTTGGAACACCTTTTATGCCTAAAAATGAAGCCTTTGCCAAAGAAAAAGGTACTGCCTATGGGACTTCTGCAGATAATTTTGTTGGCAATGGGCCGTTTGTAATTTCAGGCTGGGATGGCAATTCCGAAACTTGGAAATTGAAGAAGAATGATCATTATTGGGATAAAGAACACGTAAAATTGAATGAAATTGATGTTCAAGTAGTGAAAGAAATTGGCACAGGAGCCAATCTTTTTGATAATGGCGATTTAGATTACACTGTTTTAGCAGATACTTATGCACTTCAGTATAAAGAGTCAAAACAAGCGCATTTTGTTCCTAAAGCCATGGTGGGTTATTTAAGCCCAAATCATCGCCGTGAAATTACCGGCAACGAACATGTTCGAAAAGCTTTTTTACAAGCGATTGACAAAGAAACTTTTGCAAAAGAAATTTTAGGAGATGGCTCGACAGCTTTAAATGGATTTGTACCAGCTAATTTTGCAAAAAATCCAGATACAGGTGAAGATTTCCGCAAAGAAAATGGTGATTTATTGCCATATAATATTAAAGAAGCCCAATCTAACTGGACCAAAGCGAAAGAAGAGTTGGGCAAAGATAAAATTGAATTGGAACTAATCTCAGCGGACTCAGCGATTGCCAAGAAAACCATTGAATTTGTTCAAGGGCAATTGCAACAAAATTTACCAGGTTTAACAATCAAATTAAAATCATTGCCTTTGCAAAATCGTTTGGATTTACAAACAGCAGGTAATTACGATTTAGCCTTTGGAACATGGACACCTGACTATGCTGATCCCATTAATTTTTTAGAATTTTATGACTCAAAAAGTGGCTTAAATACTTCTGGTTATAACGATTCAGCGTATGATGCGGGTCTCCAAAAAGTTAGAAAAGATTACGCCAATGAACCTGAAAAACGCTGGAATGAATTACTAAGTTTAGAAAAAACATTAATTGAAAAAGATGCCGGTGTTTTACCATTATTCCAAGGAGCCATTGGTTACTTGAAATCAGATCGATTACAGGGCTTGCAAGTATTTTCTTTTGGTCGCACAGTATCCTATCGTTTAGCTTATGTAGAAGAATAAATTGACTTCTGAAAAGTCCTATCTTTTGAAAAAGTCTGCTTTCTGTTTTATCCTTAAAGTAGGAAAATTAACTAAAAAAATCAACTATGAAAGGTAGGTTTTTCAAATGTTTAGCTTTCTATGGGCATTAATTGTCGGAGGAATTATTGGCGCAATTGCTGGCGCAATTTTAGGAAAAGACGTGCCAGGTGGTATTATTGGAAATATTATCGTGGGCTTTTTAGGAAGTTGGGTAGCATCACTCTTGTTGCCTTCTTTAGGACCAGTCATCGGCGGCTTTCCAATTATCTCAGCGTTGCTAGGAGCGATTATCTGTATCGCAATTTACTCTTTTATTGTAAACCGTAAGGCGTAAAATTGTATCAAAATGATATCTTGAAAAGCATCATAAAACTTGTGAAGGTTAATCAGACCATTACTTTTGATGTCTTTTCTCTCATATTTTAAGTCTATGACAAAAATCTCTTTGGATTTTTGTCATAGACTCTTTTTTTTTAAAATATTTATTATGAGAATTTCCTGCGTTAGACTGCTTATTTTTCATTTATTATTCATTTTTGATAAAGGAAGTTTTGTTGGATAAAGTGAATAGCTCAAGGTTCAACAAAAATAAAGAAAAAATTAATATGTTAAGTTTAGGGAAGGTGAAAGGCTGCTCTCATAATATGCCGTTTTATTCATTAAACGATAGTTGAAAAAAATAAGTGCCCTTGTTATTCTTTGAATTAAACTAATGGAGGCGAAAAGCATGGAATCGTTAAAAAGTAATCTTTTTTTGACCAGAGAAGCATATTTGGAAGCTTTTGAAACAATCATGACAACTTTAAAAACGGCTATTTTAACATCAGAAAAACCTGGCGTGAATTTTGGGTCCAGTGGTGCTGTCTATGATCAGCAACATGCTGAAATGGAAGCGCTCATTCGACCATTATGGGGAATTGGACCGTATTGGGTTGCTTGTAAAGATGATGTTTTAAGAGATGCTTATGTGGAAAAATTAATCGCAGGAACTGATCCGTCATCCCCAGATTATTGGGGCGATATTGTTGATTATGATCAATATATTGTGGAAGCAGCAGCATTATCTTTAACTTTATTGCTTCATAAGACATATTTTTGGTCCTGTTTTTCTGAGAAACAGCAAGAAAATATCATGGTTTGGTTAAATAAGGCACTTGGTTGTAAAATTCCTAAAAATAATTGGACGTTTTTCAAAGTGCTCATTCGTTTGGCACTCGAGGGATGTGGACAAGTGATTAACCAAGCGGAACTAGAGGAAGAATTGGCGTTGATTGAACGCATGTATTTAGGTGATGGTTGGTATATGGATGGTAAAACTACGCAAAGAGATTATTATATTTCGTTTGCTTTTCATTATTATAGTTTGATTTATGTCAAATTTATGCGAGAAAGAGATCCTGTTCGTGCGAAACGTTTTACAGAACGAGCCGTTATGTTCGCGCAGGACTATCTGTACTATTTTGATGAGGAGGGCGAAGCGTTACCTTACGGACGTAGTCAAACGTATCGGTTTGCTCAAGGAGCGTTTTTCGCAGCTTTGATATTTGCAGAAGTAGAGGCGTTACCTTGGGGACAAATAAAAACGCTGTTAGCAAAACATTTACACTGTTGGATGCAACAGACTATTTTCACTTATGATGGTCGGTTGTCCATTGGCTATCATTACGAAAATTTAGTAATGGCAGAAGGTTATAACGCACCAGGCTCTCCGTATTGGGCTTTTAAAACATTTTTGTTGCTCGCAGTGGATCAAGACCATCCGTTTTGGCGTGCTGAACCGCTGGCGATAAAACGAGAAGAAAAGCGTTTGATAGAAAAGGGAAACATGTTATTAATCCATCCTAAAATGAAAACGCATGTCCTCAGCTATCCTGCAGGACTATGGCTTGAAAATCAAGCGCATGCTGCGGCTAAATATAGTAAATTTGTCTATTCTAGCCGCTTTGGTTTTAGCGTTCCCAAAGCTGGTGCGCGTTATGAGGAGGGGGCTTTTGATAACGTATTGGCTGTTTCTCGTGATGGTGAATATTTTCGTGTTAAAGGGAAAGTTCATGATTTTTATTTAACAGAGGAGCAAGTTTATTATAAATGGCTACCTTTTCAAGAAGTAGAAATTGAAACAACCATTTATCCTTTTGGAGAATGGCATGTTAGAGTACATGAAATAGTGACATCGGTTCCATTAAAAGTGCGCGAAGGAGGATTCAGTCTACCGTTACTTGGAAAATTTTCAGAAAAAGAACTTGGTAAAGAGTGGGCTAGAGTCGATTCAGGAGAATTGTGTTCGCAAATAGTTGCAATTGAAGGATATGACCACGCAGGTATTCTTCAACCTGAACCCAATACATCGTTGTTTTTCCCAAGAACAAGTTTACCTTATTTGCAAAAAGAGCTACCAATAGGAACGCATCGCCTGATTTGTTTGGTAGGCGGTGTGACAAGGGAGGAATAAAAAATGATAAAAATCGAATTGAAAAATAAAGACAATCAGATTATTACTGGCCGAATCGATCACGAGAAGCCAGAAGCGCCATTCATGGCGGAGGGAGATACGTTAGCGGTACTAGCAATTAAACAGTACCTTTATCAAGTTGGCGATAAAATTGTAGTGACTTATACAGGGGCTACCCCTTATTTGATGGTTCAATTAGATGAAACTTTGGCTCCTTCATTGATTTATCTGAAAGAAAAAGTTTGGGAATATCAAATTCCATTAGAAGAATCTGCTCGAAAAGCTTTTGTTGATACGGCCTTTCATTCAGCAAGGCACCAAATAATGGTTCGACAAGCGCACACGTTTGAAAAAGACAATTATCAAAATCTTTCTATGAATACACATGACCAAAAAGAATATTCAGGAGCCTATCCTCATGCGTATGCAAACGTTGAAACGAGAGACGATGCTGTTTTCTTTGCGAAAAATGCTATTGATTCTAAGTTTGGTAACCTTTCTCATGGCTCGTATCCATTTGCTTCTTGGGGAATTAACCAACAAAAGGAGGCACAGTTAACGATTGACTTTGGCAGGCCTGTAGAAACGGACTGGATCCGCTTGCTATTTCGGGCGGACTACCCACATGATAGCTATTGGGAGGAAGTCACTTTAGCTTTTTCAGATGGAGAGGAACGAGTAGTTGCCACAACGAATACCGCCTGTTTTCAAGAAATAAAGTTCCCAATGAAAACAACACAAACTTTGACATTAAAATGCTTACGAAAAGCGCTGGACTCTTCTCCATTTCCAGCGTTGACCCAAATTGAAGTATTCGGTCGGAATAAATAACAAGAGGTCGGGACAGAACCGTTTAGCTCCGAGAAATAAGAAGAAATTTCCGAAAATTGATCTTTGGTTTTTGGAGAATTTCGGCTTATTTCCGAAGGAGTTGGTTCTGTTCCCGCCGTTTATCAGTTTTTGAGTGTGGAGCAAAAATCCAAAGTGATTTTTGTCCCACGCTCTTGTTTTTAAGAGAAATAATTAAGAAAGGTCGCTTTTTATTTTCTTTTACGTTATAATACAATAAGTTAATATGTTAACAAGTTAAGGAGTGGTGGAGATGTGTAGTCAAGAAAATAAACAAAGACTGATCTCTCTAGGAGAAAATGTCACAGATGAATGGATTCAAACGCAATTAAATGAATGCGTTTCAAAAATTGCTAAAAATATGCAGCGTTTCGGAACACAGTTTCCTTCAGCTTGTGCTACGAATGGTCGATATCGTCTCAAAGCTAACGATGATTGGACCAATGGCTTTTGGACAGGCATGCTTTGGCTGGCATATGAGTGGTCTCACCAAGAAAAATTTCGTTTACTGGCAATGGAAAATATTGACAGCTTTCAACAACGATTAGAGGAGCATTTTGTTTTGGACCACCATGACATTGGTTTTTTGTATAGTCTATCGGCGGGTGCTGGGTATAAAATTACCGGTGATGAGCGCTGTAAACAAGAAGTGCTAGCTGCCGCTGAAGTATTGTCAGCACGATTCCAAGAAAATGGCTCCTTCATCCAAGCGTGGGGCCATTATGGTGATCCCAAAGAATATCGATTAATTATCGACTCATTAATGAATTTACCGCTTTTATTTGAAGCAACTAAATTATCTGGAAATAGGATTTATGAGGAAATTGCCTCACGTCACTATCATACGTTAATGAAAACGGTGATTAAATCCGATGCGACAACTTATCATACCTATTATTTTGATCCAGAAACAGGCAAACCAAAACATGGAGCTACGCATCAAGGACATAGTGATACTTCCATTTGGGCACGAGGCCAAAGTTGGGCAATTTTAGGGATTCCCCTAAACGAAACATTTCTCCATTCCCAACCATTTCCAGAAATTTATCCACAAATAGTGGAGGTTTTTCTAGCTCATTTGCCAGCAGATTTAATCCCCTATTGGGATTTTGATTTTAATGACCAAATGCCATCTGACAAAGATAGCTCGGCACTGGCAATTGCGGCATGTGGTTTATTGGAAGCAGACAAACTACAGGCTTTTCCTCAAGCGAAAGAGCTTGCCAAAGGAATGATTTATCAATTAGGAAAATATTATCGTACGCAAAATGATTCCGAAAATGAAGGACTGCTACTCCATGGTGTTTACGCACATGCAGAAGGAAAAGGGATTGATGAACCCAATTTATGGGGCGATTATTTTTACATGGAAGCCTTAATGCGTTTAGCAAAACCATCATGGCAAAGATACTGGTAAAGGGGAAAAATGATGCAAACGTTTGAGATTAAAGAAGACTTTTTATTAAATGGACAACCAATAAAAATTATTAGCGGGGCGATTCATTACTTTCGAATGACACCTAGACAATGGGAAGATAGCCTCTATAATCTGAAAGCTTTAGGAGCTAATACAGTAGAAACCTACATTCCTTGGAATATTCATGAACCAGAAGAAGGCGTATACGATTTTGAAGGAATGAAAAACATTGAAGCATTTGTCCGCTTGGCAGAAAAATTGAATTTACTAGTTATTCTGCGTCCTTCGGCTTATATTTGTGCAGAATGGGAGTTTGGTGGCTTACCAGCATGGCTTTTGAAAGAAAAAGGTGTGCGATTACGTTCGACAGATCCTATTTTTATGACTAAAGTTCGTAACTATTTTCAAGTATTATTGCCTAAACTAGCACCGCTGCAGATAACACAAGGTGGACCAGTGATCATGATGCAGGTTGAAAATGAATATGGGTCCTATGGCATGGAGAAAGCGTACTTGCGACAAACCAAGCAGATAATGGAAGAACTGGGGATTGAGGTTCCTCTTTTTACATCTGATGGCGCTTGGGAAGAGGTTTTGGATGCGGGGACGTTAATTGAAGAGGATGTTTTTGTGACAGGAAATTTTGGTAGTCATTCGAAAGAAAATGCTGCCGTTTTGAAAAAATTTATGACTCGTCATGGTAAAAAATGGCCGTTGATGTGCATGGAATACTGGGATGGGTGGTTCAATCGTTGGGGCGAACCAGTGATTCAGCGAGAAGGTACCGACTTGGCGAAGGAAGTAAAAGATATGCTGACAGTGGGTTCTTTAAATCTCTATATGTTTCATGGAGGAACAAATTTCGGCTTTTATAACGGGTGTTCGGCGCGAGGTGCAAAAGATTTACCTCAAGTCACTAGCTATGATTATGATGCTTTATTAACAGAAGCAGGAGAACCAACAGAAAAATATTATGCCGTTCAAAAAGCAATTAAAGAAGTCTGTCCAGAAGTTTGGCAAGCACAACCACGCACGAAAAAACTGGGGAATTTAGGAAGCTTTCCAGTAACTGCTAGCGTATCTTTATTCGCAGTAAAAGATCAAATGATGACACCGAAGACCACCGCGTATCCATTAAGTATGGAAGAAGCTGGCTCAGACTATGGCTACTTGCTTTATTCGTTTGATTTAAAAAATTATCATCATGAAAATAAACTAAAAGTGGTTGAGGCCAGTGATCGTTTACACATTTATGTAGATGGAGATTTAGCTGCTACCCAATATCAAGAGACAGTGGGAGAAGAGCTACTGATTTCAGGGCAAACTGAAAAAGACACACTTGCGTTAGATATCTTAGTGGAAAATTTAGGTCGCGTTAATTATGGCTTTAAATTAAATAATCCGACACAAAGTAAAGGAATTCGAGGTGGAGTGATGCAAGACATTCATTTTCATCAAGGCTATCAACACTATCCCTTAACTTTTTCACAAGAGCAATTAGCCAAGATTGATTACACAGCTGGAAAAAATCCATTGCAGCCTTCGTTTTATCAAGTAACATTTGAATTAGAACAGCTAGCAGACACGTATATTGACTGTCGAGGCTACGGCAAAGGATTCGTTGTGGTCAATGGTCATCATCTAGGTCGTTATTGGGAAATAGGCCCCATTCATTCGCTGTATTGTCCCAAAGAATTTTTACAGCAAGGACAAAATGAAGTAGTAATTTTTGAAACAGAGGGAATTGAAATTGAGTACTTGAAATTTACGAATCAAGTAATCATAGACTAAAAAACTAGAAGTAGAAGCTGAAATTTATTCGGCTTCTACTTCTATTTTGGTTTTGAAATATTTCCAATGTTTATAACTAATAATATATTCAGCAACACTACCATCTGCGAGATAGGAATGTTTAACTTGTTTAACAGCGGGTTCACGAAAACTTAATTGAAGTAAATTCAATAACTCAGCATCTTCGGGAAAGACAATTTCATTTGTTTCTACAGAAGCCAACGAGAAGAGGTCTACTGAAAAATCTTTACGGACTCGTTCATACACACTTGCATAAGCTGTGAGGTCCTTTGAGAGCGGCTCTTTAACAAGCTTTTTGGGAAGATGTGTGATATGTACGAGAAAGGGTGTATCTTCAGAATAGCGTACACGCTTGATTCTATAATAAGAAGCGTTAGCTGGTAAGCCTAATTCCTTTAAAATTTCGGCTTGATTTTCTTCTTCAATTGAAAGGACTTTAACTTTTTCAGAGTCTAAAGAATGCAACTCGATATCAGAAAATTTTACATTTTGAGAAACTTTTGATTTCGAAACAAAGGTCCCTTTTCCTTGGATACGATACAAGTAACCTGCACTGGTCAGCTCATTCAGTGCTTTGACAGCTGTGATAGAGCTAACAGCATATTTTCGTTTAATATCGGCTTCAGAATAAAATTTATCACCAGGAATAAAGGTATGATTTTTTATTTCACGTAAAAGGTCTTGTTTAATTTGTTCATATTTAGGTAACATGCGATTGCCTCCATTCTAGTAATCGAATGAATTAAGCATAACATGTTAACTAGCCTTTAGCAAACACTTTGAAAAAGAGGAAAGACAATTTTTATATAAAAAATCCAAAAAAATAAATTCAATATATTAAGATATTAGGTTTACGGATAACTTAGTATGTGTTATAGTAAGTTCGTAGAGAACATAACATGTTAAGTAGGATCACCTACATCTAGGGAGGGAAATTCGTGGAAAACATTGTACTAATTAGTCATGGTAGCATGGCTGAAGGCGTCAAAGTTAGCTTAGAAATGATCGTTGGTCGGCAAGAACACGTGCATACAGTCTCATTACGACCAGATAGCGACAATCTTCAATTTGAGAAAGAGCTAAATGAAAAAATGAAAGCCCTTAACGGTACGACACTGATTATTGCTGATTTACTAGGAGGAACGCCATGTAACGTGGCAACTAAGAATTATTTGAACGTTGACGGAGTGGAAATTATTGCAGGGATGACGCTCTCTGTTGTCATTGAAGCAGTGGTTAATCAACAGGCTTCGATTAAAGAATTAGTTTGTTTAGCACAAGAAAATATTGTTGATGTAAAGGCTGGAATGAATCAAGCAGAACAAGAGATTTCAGAAGCCAGCAAAGAAAAAGAATTAAGTAACTATAGTCAATATGCTGGAAAAGAAAATATTGTAAACACACGGATCGATGAACGGTTAATTCATGGACAAGTAGCGGGAATTTGGTCGACAAGTCTTAGTACACAGCGAATAATTGTAGCCAATGATGAGGCGGCTACAGATCCTTTACAAAAATCATCTTTGAGAATGGCAGCGCCTTCTTCGATGCGTTTATCTGTTCTTGGAGTAGAGGCTGCCGCTAAAAATATTCAATCAGGAAAATATGGTAAACAGCGTTTATTTTTATTATTTAAAAATCCGAAAGATGTGCTCCGCTTTATCGAAGCGCAAGGACCTATCAAAACTGTAAATGTTGGGAATATGAGTTACAAAGAAGGAGCACGCGAAGTAACAAAAAGTATTCAAGTTTTACCAGAAGAAGAACAAATTTTTGAAACAATCGCTTCAAAAGGCGTCACTGTGACAGCCCAATTAGTTCCAAACGATCCAGTCGTTGATTTTATGAAAAAATTACGCGGCTAAAACTGTCAGACTAAGAAAGAATATTTTTAAATTTAGGAGGAAATTTCAATGCATTTAGCAGCGTATCAAATTATTTTAATTACTATTTATGCGTTTATTGCTATTAATGACTCACTTATTTCAAATACGTTGACGCAACCAGCTATTGCTGGAATGATTTCTGGAATGATTATGGGAGATTTAAAAACTGGTTTAATGGTTGGCGGCACTCTTCAATTAATGCGTTTAGGAATTGCTGCTTTTGGTGGAGCATCGGTACCTGATTATTTCACAGGGGCTGTTTTAGGAACCGCTTTCGCTGTAATCTCTGGAAAAGGAGCGGAGTATGGTATTGGTTTAGCTGTTCCTGTTTCTCTGTTGATGTTGCAACTAGATGTAGTGGCCCGTTTTTGTAATGTCTTTTTACTTCATAGTGTCGATAAAGCGATTGATAAGATGCAAGTAAAACGGATTCCACGCTTAGTTTTATCTGGTTCTGTTCTATGGGGACTGTCTCGTGCCATTCCAATTTTATTAATGTTATTAGCGGGGGATGCTGTAGTAACAACGATTACCGATAACATGCCAGAATGGCTAATGACGGGCTTAAAAACAGCTGGAGGGGTATTACCTGTTGTCGGTGTAGGGATTTTATTACGTTACTTGCCAACGAAGCAATATATCCCCTATTTACTATTAGGCTTTTTCTTAGCGGCTTATTTAAAAGTTCCAATGTTAGGTGTTTCGATAGTTGGGATGGTAGCAGCGATGCTTGTATTTAAACGTGATGGGGCAAAAAGCACGACACAAGCAACAACAGGAAATGGTGATTTTGAAGGAGGATATGACGGCGATGAGTAAGCATAAACTGACAAAAAAAGAATTAAATGCAATTAGCTGGCGTTATATTTTAGGAAGCCAATTAAACTGGAACTATGAACGTATGATGAGTTCAGGATATTTATACGGCATCTTACCTGTTTTAAAAAAATTCTATGGTCATGATGAAGCACAATTTCAAGATATGATGCGCACACACAATCAATTTTTTAACACCAATGCTATTTTTGGGAATTTAATTATGGGGATTGATGTGGCGATTGAAGAGCAAGATGGTTATAAAGCGAAAGAAACAATTATTGCGTTAAAAACAGCTCTGATGGGTTCTTTGGCAGGCGTTGGGGACTCTTTATTCCACGTTATTTGGGGGACGATTTTCGGCTCTGTTGCAGGGACACTGGCTCAAAATGGTTCGGTGGTTGGCTGTGTTATTTGGATTATTGCAAATATTGCACTATTGTTTGGTCGGGCCGCGCTCTTACCACTTGGTTATAAGCAAGGGGTCAAACTAGTGACGACCTTAAAAGACAAGTTATCTGCCTTTACGAATGCAGCAACTGTTCTTGGTGTGACTGTGATTGGTGCCTTAATTCCTTCAGTTATCAAGGCGACAGTTCCTTTTGTTTATAAAAAGAACGGGGTCGAATTAGTTATTCAAGATACGTTAGATGCAATTTTACCTTCCTTAGTTCCAATCTTACTTGTTCTTTTAACTTATTGGATGTTAGGTCAAAAGAAATTAAATTCCACACGAGTGATTTGGATTATTTTAATTTTATCGATTGTTTTGAGTGCCTTTGGTATTTTGGCGTAAAAAGTATATTAAGTGATTTTCAGAGAGTCGGAGAGTGTAGAAAGTATTTTTCTTCACTCTTTTTCTCTAATTCAGATGTAAGCGTTTTACGATAATTTTTTAGGAGGAGAAAGAATGAAAAACAGGAAAATATGGGTAATGCTGGTCGGACTGTTTACTGCTTTGACGAGTGGATTTATGGGAACCACCCTTACTTTTGCAGAAGAAAACGAAGCGAGCCAAACGATTGAGCAACCTTCTTACATTTCAGATTTCCCCAATCAAGTTGGGCATTGGCAAGATTTGGTGGGAACAGCAGAAAAAAAGAATGATTCTACTGGTTTATGGATCGCAAACACGAAGCAAGGGACAAATCTCGAATCTGTCTCTATCAATCTTGATGCACGCGAACAATCTTCAGGAGATCTTGAACTAACCTTTTTATATGAAGGACAAAGTAACTTCGGATTGGTTTTTCGCGGAGATAAACAAAAGACGAGTCAATGGCAATCTTTTGCTTATAATCGTGACGGCCGCTGGCAATTAGGACAACCAGGCGGTAAATGGCTAACTAATATTCCGGGGCCAACATTACTAAGTGGCCAACAATATAAACTGCTGGTTCGCTATGACGGAAAAAAAATTCAGACATTCCTGAATGATCAATTATTTTATGAAAATGAAGAGGTTCATTATCCTGATGGTACGTCCATTAATGATGACTGGACGGGCGCTGTAGGAATTAGACTATTTGGTAATCTATCAAAGCTGAATATCATTTCTATGAAAAGTGGCTCCGTTGGTAGCATTCCTGTTATCGATTCATCTGCAGAATACCGAGGATTAAAAGAAAAATGGCGAAATCAGCTTGTTTCCAAAGAATATGATTCAACTAACCAAGCGCTTGTAGACTACGTCCAAAAAATCTCCAATGAAGCAACAGAACTCGATCAAACGATGAATAAAGAGCCGAACCGCAGCTATTTATGGCCACTAGAGCCTGGCAATACGCCATCTGCTGATTTAACGACTCAATTTACCAAATTGCAAAAATTAGCGTTAGCCTATGGAACGAAGGGGAGTACGCTTTACCAAGATGACAAATTGGCAGCAACCATTATTGATGGCTTAGATTTTATGATAACGCAAAAAGGATATGATGGGAAAAAGTACCATGGAAATTGGTGGGACTGGCAAATTGGTGTGCCACAGAAGTTTCTTAATATTCTAATGATTTTAGAGGATAAAGTTTCTCCGGAAAAGCAACAAATCTATACAAATGCGCTGAGCAGTTATGTCCCAGATCCATTTAAACAGTTGTATACAAAACCACAAGGAACGTTTGTGGATTTAGCTTTTATCCCAAATTTTGTGACATCAGGAGCGAACCGAACGGACTTAGCTTTAACTGTTTTGGGGTTAGGAATTTTACAAAAGGATAGCGGGAAAATTAACCAAGCATCCAGTAGTATCGTCGATGTATTTAAATTAGTCACAAAAGGTGATGGTTTTTACCAAGATGGTTCTTTTATCCAGCACAATAACATTCCTTATACAGGTTCGTATGGCAATGTTTTGGTGAAAGGGGTTGGACAAATTTTGGCCATTACAGCAGATTCATCTTTTCAAATGGATGCAACTCTTGTGACAGAATTTGTTGAAAATGTTGATCGGGCCTTTCTTCCTTTGATTTATAAAGGTGAAATGCTACCAACTGTGAATGGCCGTTCCATCTCAAGAGCCCCAGCAGTTGGAAAAACAGGCTATGGCTCAACTACCATGTATAATTTATTAATTGTGGCTAAATTTGCCCCTAATAATTATCAAAAGAAATTTCAAGAAGCCGTTAAATATTGGATGAAGGAGAACCCAGATTATTATTTGACCAATGCTCGTGATTTTAATGATTTACAGATGACTATGCAACTTTTAACTAATCCAGAAATTACGGGAGGGCAACTTCCTTTTACAGGCACGAAACTTTATGCTTCGATGGATCGATTTGTCCAACGAACACCTAGTTATATGTTTGGGCTAGGCTTGTATTCAAAGCGCACTGCATCTTTTGAAGCAGGGAATAAAGAAAATAAACGTGGCTGGCACACTGGTGACGGAATGATGTACGTATATAATGATGACGAGGTTCAATTTAATTCCAGCTATTGGCCAACTGTAGATCCCTATCGACTACCAGGAACAACGGTAGATACCATTTCTTTGGCAGATGAAGTTTCAGCATTTACAACAATCACATCGAAAGAGCAATGGGTTGGTGGAGTAACGTCAGACAATCAGGCAGTAGTAGGGATGGCTCTTAATAAAGACGGGACCAAAAATAATGGGAAACTTTTACCTATGAACCTACAAGCTAAAAAATCTTGGTTTGTATTAAATGGGCAAATTATCGCATTAGGCGCAGGAATTAAAGGCGATACAGAAGCTTCGATTGAGACAGTTGTTGATAATCGTTTGTTAAATGATGTGTATCAGTATCAAGTGTTATCAAATATTGGGGAGATTCATGAGAAAAATGAAACGAGTAAAAAACAATGGTTATTACTAAAGTCGGATCATTCCAATGCTAATATGGGTTATTATTTTCCAGAAGAAACAACGGTAAATGTTAAAAGTGAAACTAGAAAAGGAACCTATAAAGCAATTAATGAAGCATTTCCAAGTGATAAAGAATATGTAGGTGATTATCGAACATTTACGATTCAACATGGTCAACACCCAACGAACGAGCATTATGCTTATGTAGTTTTACCAGGAATCGATGAAACTGATTTAAAAACATATGCTGCCAAAAAAACAGTAGAAGTTCTCTCAAATACAGAAGAGATTCAAGCAGTTAAGCAAGAAGAAGAAGGCTATCTTGGGGTTAACATTTGGTCAGAAACTGGCGGTACAATAGCAGGGATTACCTCAAATAAAGCTATTTCTTTAATGAGAAAGACACAACAACACCAAAAAACGTATAATTTCTCTGATCCCACACAAACAACTAAGACACTGACTTTAAAAATACCAAAAGATTACAGCACAGTAATTAGTCAAAGTGACGGAATCACTTATGATGATGCAACAGAAACCTTTACTATTAATTTTGAAAATGCTGCAGGAAGTAGTAAACAAATTATTGTAGAATAACTAAAAGAAATCAAAGTAGCCTCAAATTACAGTTTAATCGGAATTTGAGGCTACTTTGTTGAAATTATTTAAGATTCTAACATTTCTGCAGGTAATAAAATCGTTTCACGATGGCCATCATCAAAAGCAAAAATTCGCGACGGATATGCCGTAGAATAACTAAATGGTAAGTCGATGGCCATTTCTACTGAACTATTTTCTTGAGAAAAATGGACAGTCACTTTGCCATTATTGTTCAACAAATCAAAGTGAAGTAAGTCGTTTAAAGGGATAACCCCTTTTAGATTTAAGTCAATAATCAACCAAATACTATCAATTAAGCCACTAGGTAAGCTAGAAACAACACCTAATGAAGCATAGCGGCTACGGTCACTATCAAAACGTTCAAACATATGGATGACCTCCTTTTTGTTTACTTACTTTTAGTATACTGCAAATTTTAAAAAAAGAAATTGTTTCGTTTGAAAATATTGCGTAGATTAGCAAAAATTTAATATTCCTCTGTAGCTTCCTAGCTTTGCAGGTGTCATCATTTATATAAAGAAATCAAGACATGCAGTAAAAAGAAAATGGGACGTACGTTGTTTCAACGTACGTCCCATTTCTAAAACTTAAGAGAATCAGCTGAACAAAAGTGTTTTCTTTATTCGGCTAATTCTGGTTCAGTCGTTTCAGCAGCTGTTCCTTCTTCTTCTTCAGGAGCAGTTTGTGCTTCAACAATAGCAACTAGTTGTTCTTCTGGATCAGTTAAAATTTCATAGTCTTTGTGTTCAGGTAAATCAGCGATTGTAAGAGCATCACCAATTTCTAAGTTTGTAATATCTACTTCAATTGATTCTGGCAATTTATCTGGTGTGGCTGCCACTAAAACAGTGTACAAGTTTTGAGCTAAGGTACCCCCAGCTTTCACACCTGCAGATTCACCAATTAATTGAACTTCTGCTTCGACTTCTGTTGTTTCTTTCATATTTACAGATAAGAATTCAACATGAAGCATTTGACCAGTAAAGGTATCTAATTGTGCTTTCGACATTAATGTGTTGATGTTTTTGCCATCAACTGTCATTTTAATAACGGTGTTAGCACCATGTTCGCGTAAAATTTTTGATAAGTCTTTTTCTTCAAAATAGATTGGTGTACTTTCAATTTGGTAACCGTAAACAATGGCAGGTACTTTCCCTTCGTGACGTAGCTGATTTCTTAGTGAACGTGGACGGATAGCTCTTTCTTTAACTTCTAATTGTACTGACATAACCTAATTCCTCCTTGAAATAATGAGTGATTTGGTTAAACTCAGAAACAAAACATAATGGAAAAAAGAAACTCTTTTTTCAGTTGTTCTTGTCTAGAAAAATGCTAACAATAATCAAAAAATCCCCACAAATATTGCCAGGCAACACTCATGGGAATGGTTCATTGTTATCGTTGTTCTCTCCCAGGTCATTACGCTGTTTTTGAGAAACCTTTATTTACTTTACTTATTAACCGTAACACTTATATTTTTATACGTCAAGGAATTACCTTTTTCTACTTTTCATCTTTAACGGATTCCACTATACTAATACCAGAATGGAGCGGAACAATGCGATTAGATAAATTACTAGAAGAACTTCAGTTTGGATCACGCAAAACGGTGAAACGAATAATCAGAGGCAAGCAGGTCACTGTGGATGGCATCGTGACATTAAATGAAAGCCAAAACGTCGATGCGCAATTACAAATGATTAAAGTAAAAGGACAATTAATTTCGCATAAGACACATGTGTACTATATGTTGAATAAGCCAAAAGGTGTGGTTAGCGCTGTTTCAGATGCATCTAAAAAAACAGTCATTGATTTGATTGCGCCACAAGACAGACGCCCTGGTCTTTATCCAGTGGGAAGACTCGATGGCGATACGGAAGGGTTACTTCTATTAACAGATAATGGACAATTAGGGTATCAATTAATTCGGCCAAATAAAGAAGTAGCGAAATGTTATGAAGTGAAAGTCAATGGTTTGGTCTCTGCAGAAGATTGTGCTAAATTTAAAGATGGGATTGTTTTGCAAGGAGGCATTCAATGTAAGCCAGCAAAAATAACTGTTCTTGCAGCGACTGAAACGGAGAGTCATGTTTTCCTGACTATTCAAGAAGGAAAATTTCACCAAGTGAAAAAAATGTTTTTATCTGTGGGGAAAAAAGTGACTGCTTTAAAACGCCAAACTATGGGGCCGTTGCGGCTAGATCCGCAATTACCTTTAGGTGCTTATCGTTCATTAACAAGAGAAGAGTTACAATTGCTATTGCCTTATTTTTTTATTGAAAAACAACAAACAAGCAAAGCGTTACCGAGTAATTTGAAAAGAGAAGAGGAACGGAAATGAAAACATTGCTTTTTGATGTTGATGATACATTGTTAGATTTTAAATTGGCTGAAAAGAAGGCACTCCATGCCTTATTTGAAGAAGAAAATGTACCATTTACATCTGAAGTCGAGTCAACGTACCACCGAATTAATCAAGGATTATGGCGTTCATTTGAAGAAGGAAAAATAACAAAAGATGTTCTCCTTGATACACGGTTTGGTTTATTGTTTGACGCGTTTAATCGAGAAGTTGATAGCGTTAAAATGGGAGAAAACTACCGAGAATATTTAAGTCAAGGACATGACTTGCTTGGCAATAGTCAACGTATTTTGGAAAAATTAGCACCCCATTATGATTTATATATTGTGACAAACGGAGTGGCAAAAACACAGTATCGTCGGTTGGAAGATTCGAAATTAATGCCTTATTTTAAAGATATTTTTGTTTCAGAAGAAGTGGGTTATCAAAAACCGATGAAAGAGTATTTTGATTTTGTTTTTGAACGGATTCCTAATTTTAGTCGAGAAAAAACAATGATTATTGGCGATTCTTTGCATTCAGATATTCAAGGAGGCCAACAAGCGAAAATTCAAACTGTTTGGCTCAATCCGACCTCCGCTCCAGCAACACCAACCATTCAACCCAATTATACGATTCAACAGCTAGATGAGTTGTTACCAATTCTTGGGCATTAAAAAACAACATTTCCTGTACAGGAAATGTTGTTTTTTAACTTAAATGTAACCGTAAGCGAACCATATCCTTTAAAGGCAAGCCGTTTTCTATAATAGGCTCATCATAATGATGGATAAAAAAATCTGGTTCAATATGTGTCATTCGAAAGCCGACTTTTTGGTAGAGATATAGCTGTTGAAAGCCTGTGCTCCCAGTCCCAATCTCCAAGGAATCATACTTTTCTTTTTTGGCAAAATCAATGGCAAAATGTAATAATTCTTGCCCGATGCCCCGCCCTCGGCTTTCTTCTGAGACAGCGATGTTTACGATTTCCAATGTCCGTGGGTGAGTCGGCAACAGGACTAAAATTCCTTGAAGTTCTTCAGTCTGATAGTCAAAGCAAATGCCGCGGGTAATATAATCTGCCACCATTTTTTTTGCTGGATCTGCCTCATAAAGAAGAGCGTAATGCGCCGTTGTAAGTGTTTCTTTTTTGACTTTTTTAATCATAGGTAGGATTCTCCTTTTATTGATAAGTATACTGTAATTGAAAGAAGTGTGGGCAGATTTTTCATAAGAAGATAAAAATCACATGAAAAGTCTTGGAAAAGGTCTGGCATTCTTCAGAGTTTTCATTATAATAGTAAAAGACAATGAAGTTTTTGAAAAGAAAGAGGTTTATACATGAAAGATAGTCAGCCAATTATCATTGGTGTTACTGGCGGATCAGGAAGCGGAAAAACCAGTGTTAGCCGTGCGATTTTTAATAATTTTCCCGATCATTCAATTATGATGTTAGAACAGGATTCTTATTATAAAGATCAGAGCCATTTGAGTTTTGAAGAACGTTTAAATACCAATTATGATCATCCTTTTGCGTTTGATACAGATTTATTGATTCAACATGTTGAACAACTGTTAAATTATCAAGCCATTGAAAAGCCAGTTTATGACTACGTTGCGCATACAAGAAGTACAGAAACGGTGATCCAAGAACCGAAAGAAGTAATTATTCTTGAAGGGATTTTAATTTTAGAAGATCGCCGCTTAAGGGATTTAATGGATATTAAAGTGTATGTGGATACAGATGATGACATCCGTATTATTCGTCGAATCAAGCGTGATATGGAAGAACGTGGCCGTACGTTGGATTCTGTGATTGAACAATATTTGACAGTCGTCAAGCCCATGTATCACCAATTTATTGAACCTACGAAACGTTATGCAGATATCATTGTGCCAGAAGGTGGCGAAAACCACGTTGCTATCGATTTAATTAATACAAAAGTGGATAGTATTTTAACAAAAATGTAATAGTCAGCTTAAATAGCCGTCTCTATATCAGAGTCGACTGTTTAAGCTTTTTTTGACTTTTAAAGGGTTGTTTTATCAAATATTTTAAGGGATAGCTAAAAAGTTGAAAATATTGAAAGAAACAATATGCTATAATTTTTTAAAGGAAAAGGAGGGAAGGGAATCTGAATGATAAAAAGAGGTGAGGTTTTTTATGCGAATCTCTCACCAGTTGTTGGTTCTGAACAAGGTGGGATTCGACCTGTCCTGATTATTCAAAATAACAAAGGTAACTTATTTAGTCCAACGTTGATTGTTGCACCGATTACCCGTAACGTAAGCAAGCGGCTGCAACCAACGCAAGTCCTCATCGAAATTCCCCATAACGAATGCAGGACGCCATCACTTATTTTGTTAGAACAAATTCGAACATTGGATAAAGAACGAATGCTACACAAGGTTTGTCAACTTTCTCGTGAAGAGATGGAACAGGTCAATCAAGCTTTAAAAGTTAGCGTTGGTATCCGTTAATTTACATATAAAGAAATCGTTTTGGGGAAACGGTTTCTTTTTTTTGTTGAAATGGTTTCCAAATATTCGTTTTTCTCGTATAGTGAAAGAGGAGGCGATCACATGGATAAAATTCGTTATGGAATTATGAGTACTGCCCAAATTGTCCCAAGATTTGTAGCAGGGCTTCGAGAAAGCGCGCAAGCTGAGGTGCGCGGGATTGCATCAAGGCGTTTAGAGAATGCTCAAAAAATGGCTAAAGAATTAGCGATTCCGGTAGCTTATGGCAGTTATGAAGAGTTATGTAAGGATGAAACAATTGATATTATTTATATTCCCACCTACAATCAAGGACATTACTCAGCAGCTAAGCTTGCGTTATCACAAGGAAAACCCGTCCTACTGGAAAAACCATTTACATTAAATGCTGCTGAAGCAGAAGAACTCTTCGCAATCGCACAGGAGCAAGGGGTTTTTCTAATGGAAGCTCAGAAATCTGTCTTTTTACCAATTACCCAAAAAGTAAAGGCGACGATTCAAGAAGGGGGATTGGGAGAAATTTTATGGGTTCAGTCAGTTACTGCCTATCCCAATGTGGATCATATTCCCTGGTTTTACTCGAGAGAAGCGGGTGGTGGAGCGCTTCATGGCTCAGGAAGTTATCCATTACAATACTTACAATACGTATTAGGGAAAGAAATTCAAGCGGTTACGGGAACCGCAACGTATCAGCAAGGGGCGACGGATAGTCAATGTAATTTAGCTTTAAAATTTGCTGAAGGGACACTGGGCAATATTTTTATTAATGTTGGTTTAAAGATACCTAGTGAAATGACCATCTGTGGGACAAAAGGGCAAATCGTTATTCCTAATTTCTGGAAAACAGATTGTGCTTATTATACAGATGCTCAAGGCAACACTGTCAAATGGTCTGAACAATTCACTAGTGAATTTACGTATGAAATCAATCATGTGAATCAATGTTTACAAGACAAAAAGTTAACTAGCCCCGTAATGACGAAAGAATTAACGATAGCAACCGTCAAAATTGTTGAAGGTTTTTATCAAGAATGGTTTGATAGCGAATAATTACCACAACTTGCTATCCATACTATTCTGTGTTAAAGTGTGTTTTATGCGACGAGTTGACTCAATCAGATAGCTTCGGCTATTCCGTTTTGACGGCTAGTGATTGTCAAACACAACGACACCAGATAGTACGGCTATCAGTTACCGGATTTGTAACGTGTCGGACAGAATACTTTTGTGGAGAAGGTCTCTGTCTATTTATGCAAATAAATAGTGTGGTATCCCTTAACAGTTACTACTGTTAAGGGATTTTTTTGTATGAAAAGAGAAGTGTTGCACTTTTATAAGTGCAACTTTTTTGTGTTGTGGAACAGATAAAATAACGCTATAGTTTTAAGTGTAAAGGGAAAAGAAAAGAGGTGACAAGGCATGACCGTGTTGTTGTCCAAAAGAGCGATAAATATTTTATTGATGCTTTTGGATTTGGAAGGGAGCATTACCACGCAAGAATTAGCTGAGAACTTTACTGTCAGCGTTCGAACAATTAAGTATGATTTAGAAGATATTCGTGCTTGGTTTGAACAGCACGATGAGACACTTTATTCAAAACGAAATAAGGGAATCTGGCTAGATTTACCTGACTCTAAACGCTTACTGTTAAAAAATGAAATTATCGATGTCGATCGATTTGAAACCTATCCTGATCAAAAAAGACGAGTCAATGTATTGATTTTTCAGTTATTGTCAGTCAAAGGGTACTTAACGGCACAGCAGCTAGCAGATGAATTATTAGTGAGTCGAAACACAATTGTCAGTGATTTGGAACAGGTTGAACGGTTGCTGCAAGCATATGATTTAACCTTAATTCGCCAAGCACGGCAAGGGTTTACAATTAGTGGTGAAGAAAGCAATGTACGATTACTGATGGAATTTATCACTCAAAAAGAACTTACAGAATACGATATTTACCAAATTATGAACTATGTGACAAAGACAAAAGGGGCTGAAAAAATCCCTAAAATTAAATTTGGGTCAGGGACATTGTTTCAAGGTTGTTATCGTAGTGCATTGAAAAAAATGCGAAATTTAATTAATCCACTCGATCAAAATCAATTTGATTATGCCGAAATATTATCTATTACGTTGAGAGTGGCAATTGCCGCAGCACGTATGCAGATGGCACATACAATTGGGACTTACCGAGTGTTATCGCAAAAAACACGCTTTGAACAACGGAACGAAGTACCACTTTTACTTTTACAAGAGGTGTTTGAACGGTATGACTTGCCTTTATTAGCGGATGAATATTTTTATATTTATAGTGATTTATTCGGAACCCATCAACGGCAAGATATGGTTCAATTAACAAAGCAAGTCATTGAAAGCGTTTCAAAAGAGCTGAATTATCCTTTTGTAAATGATCGCCAATTATTTACGAACTTGTTTGCACACCTGTCCTTACGTTTTACAAAGAAACATTTATTTATTAATGAATACAATCCGTTTTCTGAAGAAATCAAAGGAAAACACCCAGCGTTATTTTTAGCTATTCAAAGTGCCTGTAAACAATTAATTCAACGTTCTGTTTTGCTAGTCAACGATTCTTTCTGCGCATATATTGCGTTGCATTTTTTGGCAGCTCAGGAACGACAACAGCAGGAAGCTAAAGTTGTTAGGATTGTGTATGTTTGCTCGACGGGCTTAGGTGTGACCAGTTTAATTGAACAAAAAATTTTAGAGGAAGTACCAAACGTTGAACTCGCAGGGTTTGCTTCTGTTTTAAATGCAACTGAAGTGATTCAAGCAGAAAAGCCCGATTTGGTATTGAGTATTTTCCCAATTGAAGAAATGACATACCCATTTATTAAAGTTAGTCCATTGTTGACGGACACAGACTTAAGTTTAATTCGGGAAGAGGTCGATAAAATTTTATTAGGGAAACGTCAAGGGAAGGGTACCGCTCGCTCCACGAAATCTGATGTAATTGAAAAAAATGAACGGATACAAAGCCAAGATTTATTAGTAAAAGCGTATATTATTTATGAAGAGTTAAAACGAATGTTTCAAACAAAGTTACTGAGCGAATATCAAGAAGCCTTTTTACTGCACGTTTTATTAATGACACATCGGATTACGTTTAATAAGCAATACGAAGAGATTCCTTGTAATAGAGAAGTATCTCATGAAAGGCAAGAAGAAATTCGGCAAATTGAATGTTTATTTGCTAAAAATGAGTTACCTGTCAATCATGCTGAAATTTCAGCATTACTTAATTATTTAGAACAACCAAAGGAGGAAGAGGATGGAACTAGCAATGGAAGCACAGGAGATCATTCGACAAAGTGCTGAACCAGAAAAGCTACAATCGATTATCAAACAAACCAGTGCGCGATTAGCAGAAGCACAAATTGAACCAACGGAATTACAGTGGACGATTTTGATTAACCATCTCAATGAGATGCTGAATCGTTCAAGAGAAGGAACGACATTAGCTGGTGTTGATCGGACGTTATTTACGGAACTAACACCAGAAACGTTGAAAATTGCACAAGAAACAACAGAAGCAATTGGTCAGTTATCAGAAGATGAATGGTATGTTTTAGCTGTTCATTTTGAAGTTGCTAAACAAAACAATTAATAGGAGGAAAAGTTATGATTACAGTAGTTATCGCAGATCGTTTAGGAAAAGGACAAAATGTTGCAAAAGGAGTGGAGCAAGCCGGTGGTCGCGCGGTTGTTGTTCCAGGAATGGGCGCTGATATGCGTTTAGGAGATGTGATGCAACAAGAAAAGGCAGATTTAGGCATTTCTTTCTGTGGCAGTGGTGGTGCAGGGGCGTTAACGGCTGCTACTAAATACGGGTATCCCGAAAGACATGGCATGCGATCAATCGAAGAAGGGGTAACAGCAATTAATGATGGGAAAACTGTTCTTGGATTTGGTTTTATGGATCAGGAAGAACTTGGTAAACGAGTAACTGAAGCGTTTATTAAGAAACACGGAGCATAGAAAGTAGTAACTTAGAAAGGAGCGGTAATTATGGATGCCACAAAACGGTCAACACAAACCGTGATTGTTTCTGGAAAAGGTAATAAGAAGAATGAAGCTTTTGCAAGTGCATTGAATGATGTTTCAAAAAAAGTATTAAAAGAAACAACAGAGGTCCTCATCCGGATTGAACCGAAAGAAGTAACTATTCGTCAGGCAAAAGAACAAGTTTATACAGAAAAATTTCTGTTCTTCTTCTTTCCTAGAAAGAGAGTGATTTATCATGTCGAACTAGCTGTAGAAGTGGAAATCCAAGCCATTGCAGTCGAAGAAGTTAATTTTTTAACGGAAACAATTAAAGAACCGAACGCAGTAGTAGTTCCGTTTCTTTCAAAAAGAGGCGTATAAAGGGAGGAAGAAGGAATGGAATTTGTAATCATTTTGCTGAAGTCATTGCTTATTGGTGGTTTACTAGGTTTTGCAGCTGGCGCAGGCGCTGCTCGGATGTTTCATGCACCACAAACGCAAGGGTTAGGGGCATTTAGAACATTAGGAGAAATGAACGCGGCACAAGGAGATCCAGCATCACACTTTTCTTTTGGTTTAGGTTTTTTCTTTAATGCTTGGGCTTCGGCCGTGGGAGCAGGGGCCTTTACACAAGATGTGACCCACCGGATTGTGCCTAACTGGGCTGCAGCAATTTTATTGGTAAAGGATAAAGATGTCACTAAAACGATGCATAATCCCAAAAAAATGGGAATTGTCGGGGCCTTTGTAGGAATGGCGACTGTGGCTTTCTTAAATAGTACAGCTGCAGCAATTCCAGAATCGCTACAAGTAACAGCAGTTGCGGTGTTGGTACCTGCAGCAACGATTTTAATCAATACTGTGATGCCCGTTTTATTCTGGCTAGCGGCTTTAGATGCAGGAAAACGGACGGGTTTCTGGGGAACGTTATTTGGCGGATTATCTCAATTAGTCATGGGCAATGCTGTCCCAGGAGTTGTATTAGGGATCTTAATTGGTAAAGGTGTCGATGATTTAGGGTGGACCCGAATGACACGCGGCATGCTTGGTGCCATTATCTTATTATTTATTTTAAGTGGCTTCTTCCGAGGGTTCGACTTAGAAATGATCGAAAGTTTCCGCTTGTCTATTCCTCAATGGTTAAATAATTTACACAATGTCTTCACCGTTAAATAGAAAAAAGGAGGTCTCATAGATGGAACAGCAAGAAAAAAATGAATGGGCACAACAAGAACAAGAAATTCAAGAAGGTTTAAAAGGCAAAAGTTTTTGGTATGCTGATTGGGGCTTTCCGATTTTAGTCGGGATTATGTCAGCGGCAATTTTTGCAGGAACACATATGTATGTAGTTTATGGTGTGGGCGCCTTTAATGAAGTTTCAATTGTTGCGATGCTAAAAGCTGGTTTAGATGGTGGTTCTTATGGCGCTGCCGCAGCATTTGGTGCAAGTTTCCTGTTTGCACGAATTTTAGAAGGTTCTTTAGTCGGGATTTTAGATTTAGGTGGCTCAATTTTAACGGGGATCGGGATTGGCGTACCTGCAATTTTCCTCAGCATGGGTATTAAAGCACCTGTAGAAAACTTTGGCTTAGCACTTTTAACAGGTGCGCTACTAGGGTTAGCAGTTGGTGGCGTAATTGTGTTGATTCGGAAATTTACTATCAATCAAGGAAATTCCACTTTTGGTGCGGATGTGATGATGGGGGCTGGTAATGCCTCAGGACGTTTCTTAGGCCCGTTAATTATTTTGAGTGCGGCGGGTGCTTCGATTCCTATTGGGATTGGTGCTACATTAGGAGCTTTAGGTTTTTACATTTGGAAAAAACCAATCGCTGGGGGCGCAATTTTAGGCGCAATGATTTTTGGTGCAATATTTCCGGTTTCTTTATAATAAGAAAAAGCCTTTTGATTTGCACTTTCTCTGTCGCAAATAAGAATAAGCGTTTACATTATAATGTTACTATGTTATTATAAATGCGAAATAATTATTATTTTTATTAGTTGAACGGAGGAATTAACAAATGAATGGTTTTGTACAGTGGATGGAAGTTAAGTTAATGCCGATTGCGAATAAATTTGGTTCGCAACGCCATATGACAGCGATTAGAAAAGGATTAATTGCAACGATGCCTTTAACAATTGTGGGCTCATTCTTTACAATTTTTCAAAATATTCCAATTGAGGCATACACAAAATTGATTGAACCTTATCAAGCAATTTTAGATATTCCTTCCCGCTATACGATGGGATTACTTGCACTTTATGCAACATTTGGGATTGCTTCATCATTGGCCAAAAGTTATAAGCTTGACTCTTTGACGTGTGGAATTTTAGCATTAATGGCCTTTTTAGTAACAGCGGCACCACCAACACGTGTCTTTGAAGATGTTGACAACGTCATTACAGCAGGGCGCTATATTAATTTAGCAAATTTAGGTTCAGCTTCTTTATTTGGTGCGATTGTAACAGCGCTGTTATCTGTTGAAATTTATCGCTTCTTTATCGAAAAAGATATTATGATTAAGATGCCAGATGGCGTACCGCCTGAAGTGTCAAATTCATTTATTGCGTTAATTCCAGGAGCAGTTATTCTTTTATTATTCTGGGTTATTCGCCACGTAATTGGTTTTGATTTGAATGGTTTCTTGAGTACGTTATTAATGCCACTTAAAGGTATCCTTGCTGGTAACAGTTTATTTGGCGGCTTACTAACAGTCTTCTTAATCTGTTTCTTCTGGGTTTTAGGGATTCATGGTCCAGCGATTATGGGCCCAGTTATTCGTCCTTTCTGGGATATGTCGATTGCAGAAAACCTTGAAGCTTTTACCAATGGTGCAAACGTTCATCAGTTACCTAATATTTTTACAGAACAGTTTTTACAATGGTTTATCTGGATTGGTGGCGCTGGAACTACGCTTTCTTTAGTTGTTTTAATGATGTTTTCTAAATCAACGTATCTGAAAAGTCTTGGCCGTTTATCGTTCTTACCAGGCTTGTTTAATATTAATGAACCAGTTATTTTCGGAACGCCTATCGTAATGAATCCTATTTTAGGTATTCCGTTTATCGTGGCACCGTTAATTACCACAACGTTATCTTATTTCTTAACAGTCGCTAATATAATTCCGATGATGGCTGCACGTTTAGCGTTTGCAATTCCAGCACCAATTGCTGCTTGGATGAGTACCAATTGGAGTTTCTCGGCCGCAGTATTAGTGATTGTTAACTTCTTAATTACAATGGCTATCTACTATCCATTTTTCAAAGTTTATGAAAAACAACAATTGGATAAAGAAGCAGAAGAATTAGCAGCTGAACAAGCAGCAAAAAATTAAAAAATGTTAGGGCGGGTGTTCTGATATGAATATCCTGCCCCTTCTAAGTCAGAGAAGAAAGTCAGGAGCGTATAAGATGATTATTTGGTTCATTTTCTTTTTTATCGTTAGTCAAATTATTATAGAAAAAGGGCAGTTGCCTACTGTTGTTTATCAATTTGGTTTGGTAAAGACGTTGGTTTTTACGGCAGTTTGTATTACTCTTTCCATGATAATTGGCGGATTTCTAAATCAACCAGTATTGCTCGTTGGCTCTACAACAATCCTGTGTAGCTCGGTGATTGCTTGGAAATTTCGAAATAAATTTGAAAATAGCGGAGTGTGAGAACGAAGATGAAAAGAGCATTAGGTGTATCAGTTTATCCAGATCATAGTGATATCAATCAAGATAAAGCGTATTTAAAAAAAGCCAGCGAATGTGGGTTTACTCGAATTTTTATGAGTATGTTAGAAGTGACCGATGGCAAAGAAGCGGTTCAGAAAAAATTTAAAGAATTAATTAGTTATGCGAAAAATTTAGGATTTGAAACAATTTTAGATGTCGTTCCAAGTATCTTTGATGAATTGGAAATTTCATATGATGATTTGACTTTTTTCAGCGAATTAGGAGCTGATGGGATTCGGTTGGATACAGGTTTTGATGGAAATAAAGAAGCCATGTTGACGTTTAATCCATTTGGCGTGGCTATTGAGCTGAATATGAGTAATGATGTCGCTTATCTTGATAACATTTTGACGTATGAAGCGAATCGACCTTTCTTATATGGTTGTCATAACTTTTATCCACAAGCGGGAACTGCATTGCCGTATGATTTCTTTGAAAAATGTAGCATCCGTTTTAAAAAGGAAGGTATTCGGACAGCTGCTTTTATTTCATCACAGGTAGGTGAAATTGGTCCTTGGGATGTGAATGATGGGCTACCTACTTTAGAAATGCATAGACAGTTGCCAGTCACTGTTCAAGCTAAACATTTATTTGCAACAAATTTAATTGATGATGTTGTTATTGGAAATGCTTATGCTTCCAACGAAGAATTAGAAGCATTGGGTCAGTTGAATCGTTATCAAACAGAATTGACCATTGTTTTTGAAGAAGCGACTTCTGAAATTGAAAAAGAAATCGTAACAAAAAATCAACATTTTCGCCGTGGAGATATCACTCAGCAGATGATTCGTTCCACAGAAGTGCGTAAAAAATATAAAAATGAAGCTAATCCCCCACATGATAATCAAGCAATGCTACAACCTGGAGATGTTGTTGTGGGAAATGATGCATTTGGAAAATACAAAAATGAATTACAAGTCGTTTTAGAACCACATCAAGACTCACGCAAAAACCGAGTAGGGCGTATTATAGAAGAAGAACTTGTATTATTAGAATTCATTAAGCCTTGGACAAAATTTAGATTTATAGAAAAGTAGGGAAAAATATGGACTACGATTTACTTATAAAAAATGGACAGACAGTAGATGGTATGCCTGTTGAAATTGCAATTAAAGAGAAAAAAATAGCTGCTGTTGCAGCAACTATTTCAGGTTCTGCAAAAGAAACTATCCACTTAGAACCAGGTACTTATGTATCCGCAGGCTGGATAGATGATCACGTTCATTGTTTTGAAAAAATGGCTCTTTATTATGATTATCCAGATGAAATTGGGGTCAAAAAGGGTGTTACGACAGTGATCGATGCTGGGACAACAGGTGCTGAAAACATTCATGAATTTTATGACTTAGCGCAACAAGCAAAAACAAATGTTTTTGGATTAGTCAATATTTCTAAATGGGGCATCGTTGCTCAGGACGAACTCGCAGATTTAAGTAAAGTACAAGCGAGTTTAGTCAAAAAAGCGATTCAAGAATTACCAGATTTTGTTGTAGGGATTAAAGCCCGTATGAGTAGGACCGTTATTGGCGATAACGGCATTACGCCTTTAGAATTGGCCAAACAGATTCAGCAAGAAAACCAAGAAATTCCCTTAATGGTTCACATTGGATCAGCACCACCTCATTTAGATGAAATTTTAGCCTTGATGGAAAAAGGGGATGTCCTAACTCATTGTTTTAATGGGAAAGAAAATGGCATCTTAGACCAAGCAACGGATAAAATAAAAGATTTCGCTTGGCAAGCGTACAACAAAGGGGTCGTATTTGATATCGGGCATGGTACGGATAGTTTCAATTTTCACGTAGCTGAAACAGCGTTGCGCGAGGGAATGAAAGCTGCATCAATTAGCACAGATATTTACATTCGTAACCGAGAAAATGGTCCTGTTTATGATTTAGCCACAACGATGGAAAAACTCCGTGTGGTCGGCTATGATTGGCCAGAAATTATTGAAAAGGTAACCAAGGCTCCTGCTGAGAATTTCCATTTAACGCAAAAAGGCACGTTGGAAATAGGTAAAGATGCTGATTTAACGATTTTCACGATTCAAGCAGAAGAAAAAACATTGACTGATTCTAATGGATTGACACGAGTAGCCAAAGAGCAAATTCGCCCAATCAAAACAATTATTGGAGGACAAATCTATGACAATTAGTTACGAAAAATTCCACTTGAAAGAAGTCATCAATGCTTCTGGGAAAATGACCATTCTAGGTGTCTCCAAAGTTTCGGAGGCAGTCCTAGCGGCTCAACGATTCGGCGGCGAACATTTCTTTGAAATGAGTGAACTTAGTGTGCAAACAGGGGCCTTTTTAGCCAACTTGTTGAAGGTAGAAGATGTCCAAATCGTTTCCTCGGCTTCGGCGGGGATTGCCCAATCGGTGGCTGCCTTGATTGGAAAAGGCAGCTTGTACCACGCGTATCATCCCTATACAGAAAAAATTGAACAGCGA